>URNK01000102.1 GCA_900549195.1 uncultured Collinsella sp. | reverse complement strand
ATCTACACGTAAGGAGTCGTCGGCAGCGTCAGATGTGTATAAGAGACAGGCTTCGATAACCACAAGGGTATTGTCGTTCTCGCTGCTACCAACCGCCCCGATAGCCTCGACCCGGCCCTGCTGCGCCCCGGTCGTTTTGATCGCCGCATTCCCGTTGAGCTGCCCGACCTGACTGGCCGCAAGAACATCCTCGAGCTGCATGCCAAGAGCGTGAAGACGCAGCCCCCGATCGACCTGACCGCGATTGCCCGCGCCACGCCCGGTGCCTCGGGCGCCGACCTGGCCAACATCATCAACGAGGGCGCCCTGCGAGCCGTCCGTGAGGGTCGCAAGCGTGCCACGCAGGACGATTTTGAGGAGTCGGTTGAGGTCGTCATCGCCGGACAACAGCGTAAGTCTACGGTGCTGTCCGACCACGAGAAGCAGGTCGTGTCCTATCACGAGATCGGTCATGCCATCGTTGCCGCTCGCCAGAAGGGCTCTGCGCCGGTCACCAAGATCACCATCGTGCCGCGCACGAGCGGCGCTCTGGGCTACACCATGCAGGTCGAGGAGGACGAGCGCTTCCTGACCACGCGCCAGGAGGTGCTGGACAAGCTCGCCGTCTACTGCGGTGGCCGCGCGGCCGAGGAGCTCATCTTTGGCGAGATGACGACCGGCGCCGCCAACGATATCGAGCAGGCCACCAAACTTGCCCGCAACATGGTGACGCGCTTTGGTATGTCCGATGAGTTTGGCATGATGGCGCTCGGCACTGTTCAGAATGCGTACCTCAACCAGGACACGTCGCTCACCTGCGCTCCCGGTACGGCCGAGCGCGTGGACGCAATTGTCGCCAAGTTGATCGAGGATGCGCACGACCGCGCCCTGCAGATCCTTAAGGAGAACAAGTTCAAGCTCCACGAGCTCGCTCGTTATCTGTACAAGAAGGAGACGATCACGGGCGAGGAGTTCATGAATCTCCTCACGCGCGAGAATCCGCTGATGCCTAAGCAGCAGTAATACTAGTTGCGCAGTGTCAATCGCCCCATTTGAGTGTCAATCTCAAATGGGGCGTTTTGCGTGGGGAGAGTTGTATATGAAGATCGTGGTAAGTGCCTGCTTGATGGGCGAGAGCTGCAAGTATAACGGGCTCGATAACTACCATCGCGAGCTGGTCGAAGCGTGCGAACGCACAGGGACCGAGGTACTCCTCGTATGTCCCGAGGTTTTTGGCGGTCTGACCACGCCGCGCGACCCGTCCGAGATTGTGAACGGCGAAGTTCGTATCTGCGAGGGCGTGTCCGTTGACCGGGAATTCCGCCTGGGCGCTCAACGTGCGCTCGATATGTGCGAGCAGGCGGGCGGCCCGTCTGAGATTGCTGCGTGCGTCTTGCAGGACCGTAGCCCCTCGTGCGGTGCGGGTCGCATTTACGACGGAACACTCAGCGGCAAGCTCACACCGGGCAACGGCGTTTTCGTCGATTTGTTGCTGCGTCACGGCTACCGCGTCATTCCGGCTAGCGAGTTCGACCCCAAAATACTTGAGCAATAAAAAACCACCACAAAGGTGCCTGTCCCCTTTGTGGTGGTTTTGGGCTTGGCCTAGAGCGTGTGGCCGTAGGCGTTGGCGGCCTTGATGGCAGCGGCGAACTTCTCGTCGGTGAAGGGCTCGGGGTTTCCCTGCTTCCACTCGTTGGTGGCGTGTGCGTACTCGCACAGAGCAGGGATATCGGCCTCGGAAAGTCCGACCTGCTCAAGCGTTACGGGCAGGCCCATCTGCTTGTTAAAGGCGGCATAGCGCTCAAGGTTTTCGGTATCGCCCGTATAGGCAAACAGCACGAGCACGCCCAGGCTCACGACCTCGCCGTGCAGATAGGTTCCCTCGCGCGGAATGCTGCATGTCGCATTGTAGAACGCGTGCGCCACGCTCGAGTTGTAGTAGTAATCGTTTTGGTTGGTCAGGTTCGAGACATAGCCCGTGTTGACCACGATGTCGAGTGCGATCTGCTTAACGGCTTCGCTCGACAGGTTCTTGCGTACGTCCTCAAGACCCTGGACGCCATAGGTAAACAGCGGCTCGGAGCAGGTGTGGGCGAGTGCCAGGCCAAGACCGGCGGTGTGCTCCAAATTACCGGCGCTCGTGGCGTACTCGACCTCGGGCTGCTTAGACAGGGCATCGCCCACGCCGGCCCAGAAGTACTCCGCCGGTGCCTCGGCGATGATCTTGGGGTTGATGAAGATGTGCGCCGGTCGGTTGGGGTACGAATAGCCCTCGAGCGAGCCGTCGTCGTTATACACGACGGCAATGGCGGTCGCAGCGGAGCAGTTGGAGCAAATCGTCGGCACCGTAAAGACGATCTTCTTGAGCTCGATGGCTGCGGTCTTCACGGTGTCGAGCGCCTTGCCGCCGCCGCAAGCAATGAGCACGTCGGCTTCTTGGCAGGCGGGGGAGTTTACGACCTTGGCGATATTGGCGCGCGTACTGTTGGTGCCGTAGACGCGCGTCTCCAGAATCTCGACGTCGGTACCCGCTAGCGCAGCTTCGATACCGGGAAGTGCTGCGGCCAGTGCCCGCTTGCCACCGATGATCGCGACCTTGGTCGCTCCGTACTCCGCCAGTGCGGTGGGCAGCTCGTCAAAGCAATCCTCGCCAACGGTGTAGTCGCTCATTCCAATCGTGCGCATAGCAACCTTCTTTCGTTCGATAAAGTGCTTTCAGGTATTTTGCTCCAAGAGAAGGTCCACAGCCGCGAGAAATTTCGAACGTATAAAACCAGTGTTGAGGGTTTTTCGCCGGCGCGGAACGTGCTAGCATACTCCGCATAAGCGTTGATGGGGACGAGTAGTCGGCCGTCCGCATGCTACAGAGAGCGGGGAGCGCTGAGAACCCGTGCATGCGACTGATGAAAATCACCCCGGAGCTGCGGTCCCAACGGACGTGCCGCGCAGGTTCGTCTTAGTAGACATCGCCGAGATGGCCGTCGATACAGGCCAGCCGAGTAACGGATGCGAGCGCGCGAATACGCGGGCGAGGGCATCTAAGCTGGGTGGTTAAGCGAAGAGCTTTTACGAGCGTACAGCCCGTTTTGTGGCGCTTCGTCCCAGCTTGTAGGGACGGGCGCTTTTTTGGTGCCCAACGGGCGTGCGCGCCCACGACATGAAAGGGGTACCGTGGCAAACGAGTACAAGCAGACGATGAATCTGCCCAAGACCGGTTTTCCCATGCGTGCCGGTCTTTCCAAGTCCGAGCCCAAGCGACTCAAGGACTGGCAGGACAACAAGGTCTACGAGCAGGTTCTGAAGAAGAACGAGGGTCACAAGAAGTTCGTGCTGCACGACGGCCCTCCGTACGCCAACGGCCCGATCCACATCGGCCACGCCATGAACAAGATCTCCAAGGACATGATCAACCGCTACTGGATGATGCAGGGCTATGAGGTTCCCTATGTCCCTGGTTGGGACTGCCACGGCCAGCCGATCGAGCACAAGGTCGAGGAGAAGCTCGGCACCGAGAAGTTCAACCAGACCCCCACGGCCAAGATTCGTGAGCTCTGCAACGAGTTCGCTGTCGAGAACATCGAACTGCAGAAGGCCGGCTTCCGTCGTCTGGGCGTGCTTGGCGACTGGGACAACCCCTATCTGACGCTCTATCACCAGCATGATGCCGCCGACATCGAGGTCTTCAAGGCCATGTTCGATAAGGGCATGATCTATCGCGGCCACAAGCCCGTCCACTGGTGCAAGCACTGCCACACCGCACTCGCCGAGGCCGAGATCGAATACTCCGACGAGACGAGCCCCTCCATCTTCGTTCGCTTTGAGATGACCTCCAAGCCCGCCGGTCTTGAGAGCTTCGACGGCCCGGTCGACTTTATCATTTGGACGACCACGCCGTGGACCATCCCCTCCGACCAGGCCGTTTCCCTTAAGCCCGGCGCTGCGTATGTCGCCGTTGAGCACGAGGGTCGTGCCGAGGTCATGCTCGAGGACCTGGCTCCCAAGTGCTGCGAGGAGTTTGGCTGGGAGTACACCCCGGTTATGGTCGACGGCAAGCCCTATGTGGTTCCCGCCGAGACCTTCCACCACATCCACTACAAGCAGCCAATCTTTGACGGTGTTGAGGGCGTGGCGCTGCTGGCCGATTACGTCGGTGTCGATGACGGTACCGGTATCGTCCACAACTCGCCCGGCCACGGCGTCGACGACTATTTTGCCTGCCTCAAGGAGGGCATCACCGACATCTGCATGCCGGTCGATGACGACGGCAAGTTCTACACCGGTGAGGAGTTTGGCACCGGTGGCCCCTTCAGCGGTATGGATACCGATGAGGCCAACCCGCACATCATCGAGTTCCTGCGCGAGCGCGGCACCCTGGTCCTCGAGAAGAAGATCACGCACAGCTATCCGCACTGCTGGCGCTGCAAGCACCCGGTGCTCTTCCGTGCTACTGACCAGTGGTTTGTCTCGATGGACAAGACCGGTCTGCGCGAGCAAGCTGGCAAAGAGGTCCGCGAGAACGTCAAGTGGTATCCGGCTCACGCCGCCAACCGCATTGGCGCCATGGTCGAGCAGCGTCCCGACTGGTGCATCAGCCGTCAGCGCAACTGGGGCGTGCCTATCCCCAGCTACACCTGTGCCGACTGCGGCGAGAAGGTCATGAACGACGCTACGCTCGACGCCGTCATCAAGCTCTTCCACGAGAAGGGCTCCGACGCCTGGTTCACCGACGCTCCCGAGAGCTACCTGGGCGAGGCCTGCGTCTGCCCCAAGTGCGGCGGCCATCACCTCAAGGCCGATAAGGACATCCTCGACGTGTGGTGGGATTCCGGCGTCTCCTGGAAGGCCGTCTGCGAGTATCGCCCCGAGCTTGAGTACCCGGCGGATGTGTACCTCGAGGGCTCCGACCAGCATCGTGGTTGGTTCCAGAGCTCGCTGCTCACCTCGGTGGGTGCCAACGGCCACGCCCCGTACAAGGCAGTCGTCTCGCAGGGCTTCACCCTCGACGGCCAGGGCCGCAAGATGTCCAAGTCGCTCGGCAACGTCATCGACCCCAACAAGGTCTGCGACGAGATGGGCGCCGACATCATCCGTCTGTGGGTTGCGTCCGTCGATACCAGCTCCGACGTGTCCATCGACCACGAGATTCTTGCTCGTACGTCCGATGCCTATCGCCGTTTCCGCAACACGCTGCGCTTCTTGCTCTCCGAGCTCGAGGGTCAGTTTGAGCCCGAGACCGACGGCGTCGCCTTTGCCGACTTGCTGCCGCTCGACAAGCTCATGGTTGCCCGTCTGACCCAGGTCCAGGCCGAGGTCGACGACGCCTACGCCAGCTACGAGTTCCCGCGCGCCTACCGTGCGCTCTACGACTTCGTGGTGACCGAGCTTTCTAACGTGTACCTCGACGCTCTGAAGGACCGTCTGTACTGCGACAAGCCCGGCTCGCTCGAGCGCCGCAGCGCACAGACCGTGCTGGCCGAGCTCTTCTCGATGCTCATGCGCGACCTGCAGCCGATCCTGTCCTACACAGTCGATGAGGCCATGGCCTATGCACCTGCCGGCTGCGTCGATCACCAGAAGTACGCCGCGCTGCTCGATTGGTATAAGTCGCCCATCACGGTCGACGATGCCAATGAGTTTGAGGGCGTGCTCGAGGCTTCGCTCGAGCTCCGTAGCGCCGTGACCAAGGCCCTTGAGGATGCCCGCTCCGCCGGCACCTTCACCAAGAGTCAGCAGGTCCGCGTCAAGGCGGTCGTTCCCGCCGAGATGTATGCGCTGCTGACCGGCGACAAGGCCGTCGACCTGGCCGAGTTCTACATCGTCTCCGATGTTGAACTGACCCAGGGCGAGGAGCTCTCCGTTGCCATTGAGGCTGCCGAGGGCGAGTGCTGCGACCGTTGCTGGAACTATCGCACCACCGTCGGCGAGTATAACGGCCACGCGCATATTTGCGAGAGGTGTGCGAATGCCCTTTAAGGCACGGTAACTCGGCATTTTAGTTATAGGGAGAATTTGGACGCCTTCGGCCCATTTGCCCCGCTGAATATAAGCGGCATTCTGTTTTTCGGAATGCCGCTTTCGTTTTTAGCTGGTTATTTCACTTGTGTTGGTGGATATGTCGTGCGCTCTGCGTGTGGCAATATAAGATGGTTACTTGTGTTAAACGTAATTCGATGTTCTTGAGGGTAGGGGATTTCTTTGGGTCCTGTCTCTTATACACATCTCCGAGCCCACGAGACTAGCGCTCATCTCGT
>URNK01000101.1 GCA_900549195.1 uncultured Collinsella sp. | reverse complement strand
TTCGTCGGCAGCGCAGGTACCGGGGTTGCCGGCATTGACCACAATCTCGGCTGTCAAAATCTTGTCGAACAGGTCCGCGATCTCGGGATCATACTCGCTAAGCACACGGCGCTCCAGGCGCAAGAACAGCGCCAGATTGTCGCGCAGCTCCTCGGGGATCTCGATCTCGGCGAGACGCTCCCTGGACTCGGCATTCGAGCCGATTCGGTTAACGAGGCGGTTGACCACGGCAGCGACGCGCGCCGCGGCTTCGGGTACAGACTGGTTGCTTAGGTTCTCAGCCACGTTTCCTCCCATTCCTCCTTCTATGCACGTAACATGCGGTATTCATTATAGGCGCTTGAGAAATACTTTCGACACTGATTGCGCTTTACCACACAAAAGTATTTTCTGCATTGCAAAGGTTTTTGCCCTAAATGGTCGTATTTCTCGGTGGGCGGCATACGTAAACGGGGGCATTCCGCATAAAAGCGAAACACCCCCGTAACAATCGCTCTCCATGAGCAGGGCACGTTAGCAGGCCCGAAGCTCAAAAAGATGCGCTACAGGCGCTCGCGAACCGCCTCGACGACGTTGTCCAGATCGGCGAGCACCTCGTCATGGCTCTGCATGTCGCGCACTTTGACCTTGCCGGCGGCAAGCTCGTCGCCACCCAGGACCAAGATGAGCTTGGCGCCTACCTTATCGGCTTGCTTAAACTGGGCCTTGAGCGAACGACCCTGATAGTCGGCCTCGGTCACGATACCTGCGGCGCGAAGCTCCTGCGTAATGGCAAAGACGTTCTGACGCAGCTCCTTGCCGGCGTTGGCGACATAGACGCACGGGGCCTCATCGGCACCCAAATCGCTGCCAAAGGCCTGCAGGGCCAGCAGGGCGCGCTCAAAACCGACAGCAAAGCCGACGCCCGCCGTGGGCTTGCCACCCTCGAGCTCGACCAGGCCATCGTAGCGGCCGCCGCCGCCGATGGAGCCGACGCCGGCGCCAGGGGCCTCGACCTCAAAGACAGTACGGGTGTAGTAGTCCAGGCCGCGCACCAAGGTGGGATCCTCGACATACTCGATACCGGCGGCATCCAGATAGCGCTTGACCTGCTCGTAGTGCTCGCGGCACTCATCGCACAGGTTGTCACCCATCAGCGGAGCCTCGGCCATGATCTCGCGGCAGTGGTCGTTCTTGCAGTCGAAGGCACGCAGCGGGTTGAGCTCGGCGCGCTCGCGGCACTCATCGCACATCTCGTCGGCGTGATCGAGGATGAACTGCTTGACCTGCTCGCGATAGGCCGGACGGCACTGGGCGTCACCCATCGAGTTGATGAGCAGACGAAGCTTGGAAAGATCAAAACCAAGGCGCTTGTAGAACTCCATGAGCATGATGATGCACTCGGCGTCTGCCGCCGGATCGGGAGCGCCGAGCCACTCGATGCCCACCTGGTGGAACTGGCGCAGGCGGCCCTTCTGGGGACGCTCGCCGCGGAACATGGCCTCGGCGTAGTAGGCCTTAAACGGCGTGGAGCCCTGGGGCACCAGATTGTTCTCGACGACAGCGCGCACCACGCCGGCCGTGCCCTCGGGGCGAAGCGCCAGGCGCTGCTTGGGCTTGAGTTTGGTGTCGGTGCCCTCGGTAAAGACGCGCTCCAGGTTGGCACCGCTGAACACGCGGAACATTTCCTTGCGCACGACGTCGGTCGACTGGCCGATACCGTGGACAAACACGTCAACCTGCTCGATCGCGGGCGTCTCGATGGGTTTAAAACCAAACGGCTCGAACACGCCGGCCGCAATCTGCTGCATCTTTTGCCAGGCGCGCATCTCGGCGCCGATAAGGTCGCGGGTTCCCTCCGCCTTCTGTGCCTGCATGGGCAAACACCTTTCTTTTGTATCGCGTCATAGGTAGTGGACATTATACGGCACAAAGCAGCAACGCGGCGGCGCGCCTGACCGAACGAGGGTATGGGGACTCGTTCGGCCAGACGCGCCGCCGCGGACGAAGCGGACAAGCGGCGATGCGCTTTGGCCTACCTACTCCCCCGCCACGCTCGCGCGCAGCTTGGCGGCGATGGGCTCGGATGCCAGCAGGAACACGAGCATGACCACGGAGCACGCCAGGCACACGATCCAGGTGCTCGCAAAGGAGCCCGTGGCATCGAACAGCACGCCCGAGACAATGGCGCCCACGGTGCCGCCGACCATCTCGAGCGAGGTAATGGTGCCCGTGACCTTACCGAGGTCGGCCATGCCAAACTGCTCGGACGCGGCGATGGTAGGCGTGATGGTGCCCATGCACGTTCCGATACCAAAGCTCACGGCAGCCACGATGGGACCAAGATCGGTCGCGGGGAAGCACAGGGCGACGCAGGCGATAATGCACGCAATGGAGCCAAGGATATTGCCAAAGCGCAGACCAAAGCGGTCATAGATCGCACCGAGCGAAATCTTGGCGATAACGACGGTGACCATGTAGGCCGAAAGCACGGTACCTGCCCACATGGGATCGTGGCCGCCCGTGACGATCTTGGCGCCGTTGACGGTAACACTCGTCATGTTGGTGACCTGGTTGGGCAAGATGGCGCCGTTAACGAGACCCATAAAGAGGAAGGCGACGACGAGCAGCCAAAACGCCGGGCTCTTCTTGATACGAGACCAGCCGACGCTAACCTCGGGCGCCGTGTGCTCGTCCTTATCGCCAGCCGTCGAGACGGACGGATCGCCCGGGTTCTCGCCGAGCGGCTTAAGGCCGATCTCGGAAGGCTTGGTGCGGAAGGAGTAAGCCGTGATGGGCAGTGCCGCCACCATGCAGACGGCAGCGAGTACCAGGAACGCAGAGCGCCAGCCCACACTCACGATAAGAGAGCTCACGATCGGCGAGAGAATGGCTCCGCCAAAGCCCGAGCCCGAAAGTGCGATGGAAATGGCAAGGCCGCGTTTAGCGGTAAACCAGTTGGCGGTCACAAGGCTAATGAGCAGACGGGTCGAGGCCACAGCGAAGCAGCCCGAAACGGCAAAGAGCACGTAGACCTGCCACAGCTCACCGACAAAGCTCATGCCGGCAAGCACCGCCGAGGTAGCGATAACGGTAAGCGAGCCCAATACGCGGCCACTCACCTTATCGGCAACATGACCGATAACGAGCGAACCCACGACACTCACCACGGTGGAGATGGCATTGGAGACGTTGTACTGCGCAAGGGAAATACCCAGGTTGCTGACGATCAGCGGCTGGAACAGGCTCATGCAGTTGACGAAAATCGTGTAACACGTGGCCATGATCACGAAGCCGGAGGCCACCACGAGCCAGCCGGGGAAGAACTTACGCTGCTGGGGCATACTGCTCCTTTTAGACAAACGAATAGCCTGCGCCGGGCGCCGGTAGTGCCCAAGATTGCCTTGAAAGACAAGGGCATAGGCCTTACGGCCATGCCCGCAGGCTTGAAAGGCAAGGTTGGGTGCTACCGGTGGTCGGCGATATAGCCCAAAGCGACGGCGGTATAGGCCGCGGCACCGAGCGGCAGCTCGGCATCGTTAAAACGTGCCTTGGGATGGTGCTGGGCAAAGTGTTCGTCCGTGTCGGTTACGGCCGCGCCCACGGTAAAGTACGCACTTGGGATCTTGCTCGAGATAAGCGCGAAGTCCTCACTCGCCATGGCATGGAAAAGCGGCAAGAAAGCCGTCTTGGGCAGCACTGCGCCCACGTAGCCAAGCGACGCCTGAGTCATATCGCTGTCGAGTACAAGCGGCGGAACATCCGAAAGCGTCTCGATGGTCGCCGGCGTACGATAGGTCGTAGCAACGCCGTTAACGACCTCCGCGATGCGGGTCTTTAGGTGAGCCATGAGCTCAACATCAAAGCCGCGCAGCGTTCCCTCGAGCACGCAGGTGTCGGGGATGACGTTGGCCGCCAAGCCGCCGGCGAACTTACCAACGGTAAGTGCGACTTCCTTGGCCGCCGGCACCTCGCGGGAGATAAGCTCCTGGAGCGCCAGGTGCACGTGGACGCCGGCCGTGATGGGGTCGATGCAGATCTCGGGGCTGGAACCGTGGCCGCCCTTGCCCTGGAGCGTGATGCGGAAACCGTACACACCCGAGAGCGCCGGGCTGCCGTAGAGCACCAGGCCAAGCGGCGACTGGCTGTTGACATGCATGGCAAAGGCCGCCTGAGGGCGCGGGTTCTCGAGCAAGCCGTCGGCGATGGCAGCGCGTGCTCCCTCAAAGGTCTCCTCGCCCGGCTGGAACAGCAACTTGACGGTAGCGTTGGCCTCCACAAGCTCGGCCTCGCGGGCCTTGAGCAGGCGCGCCGCACCAAGCAGGGCCGTCGCGTGCATATCGTGACCGCAAGCATGCATGCAGCCATTGGTGGATGCAAAGGGCTCGCCGGATTCCTCGACAACGGGAAGGGCATCCATATCGCCTCGGAGCATGACGACCGTTCCGGCCTGCTCGTCCTTGCACGTGCCATTGCCCTGAGCGGCCGCACCGGCACCGATCAGGCCAACGGCGCAGGAACCGTCGACTAGCGTGGTATGGGGGATGTCCATCTCGTCCAGACGTGCCTGGATATAGGCAGACGTCTGCGGAAGATTGTTACCCAGCTCGGGCATCTGGTGTAGATCGTGTCGCCATGCAGCGAGCTCGTCTGCAAAAGCCTGAGCTTCTGCGACAAGACCGTCACCGATAGCGGCCTGCGCCGCCGCGGTGGCCTGGGGCGCTGGTTGCGGTTGAAAATCGGACAGAGCTGATGCCATAGAAGCCCTCCAGTAACGTTTTTGCAGCACGCACTTTGATAGCGTAAAGTGCAAGGTACAACTGTAAGGGCATGACATAAAAATGCCGCCCTGGGAGGGCGGCGCAACAAGTTGTTTACAATTGCGGGTGTGATTTTCGGCGCAAGAAATCGAAATGCGTCTCGCTCAAGATAATCGAAAGAAAGATGAGCGCGAAGCCGGCGAGCAGGCGCGAGGTGAGCGCCTCCCCCATCAGCAGCACCGAGAACAGCACGCCCGAAGGCGACTCCATCGAAAGGAGCAGTGAGCCCGTCGAGGCCGAGACATGCGCCAAGCCGACGTTTTGGATGAGCAGAGCCGCGCATGTGCAACCAACCGAGAGAAACGCCATCGCGCTGATAAAGCTCGGCGTCCACACGGACAGAGGCGCTTGGGTCTCGAATAGCAGCGACGTTGCCAGGCTCAGCACGCCGTTGCCCACAAACATCCAAAACGTGATGACGTTGATGTCCATTTTGCGACCGTACTTGGCAGTCACCGCCATCTGGATGGCGAAAAAGACCGCACCCGCCAGCGTAATGACATCACCGATGTTGAATTCAACGCTATCGAGCGCCACCAAGCCAATGCCCGCCAAGCACAGCAGCGCCGCGCCCAGGTTATAGCGGGTGAGTTTTTCGCCGCTCAGAAAATAGCTCGCGAACGGCACAACGATGCAATACGTGCCCGTCAAAAAAGCATTCTTGCCCGCCGTGGTGTGCGCCAGACCGACTGTCTGCAGGGCGTAGGCGGCCCACATAAGTGCGCCCATGCCAAGTCCGACGATAAGGTTGCGGGCGTTGAGGTGCGCGATGATGCGCTTGTGGAAGATGAAAAACATGACCAACGCCGCAGGCAGAAAGCGCACGTAGAGCAGTTCGAACACCGGAATGGTGTCGAGCGCGTCCTTCATGGTCGTAAAGGAGTAGCCCCAGACGACTGCCACCGAAAGCAGCAGGACTTTCCAGAACAGCGGCGAGCGAGCGCCGGCGCCGCGGGAGGTGCCGCCCGCGCCCAGGTCCTCGCGAGCAACAGGGCTATCGGGCATCATTTCGATATTGTCAGTGGCATGCTGGGCCATAGGGCATCCTCGCGCTCAATCTGGGCGTGGTGTCCGCACGCGCATGGCTGCGTGCCGCCTCATGGTCAAATAAAAGCAGGGCGCACCGGACCCCCGGCACGCCCCGCTACTGTAGCAACAACCAAGCAGCCCGTGCAATTCACTACGCTAAAGCATCGGGTTGGAAGATCTCGATGTTCCGACGGCGTTTACGTTGCTGAACTAAATCAATTTGGTTGACTCCAGTTTTTCGATGATCCAGTCGTTGGCTTTGATGACCGGGCGGCGGAAGACGACGCCCAGTGCCAGCGACGGAATCAGATAGCTCGCCAGAATGCCTAGCTCAATCCAGTACTCCATGTGGTACGCACCGGCCATGGCGGCATGCATGGCGTTGATGCCTGTCTCTTATACACATCTCCGAGCCCACGAGACTAGCGCTCATATCGTATGC
>URNK01000100.1 GCA_900549195.1 uncultured Collinsella sp. | reverse complement strand
CGCGCATAAAGAAAGCCTCCCATTTCTCGTGTCCAAGAAATGGGAGGCAGTTCACAACGGGACGGGCCTTGCTGTTATCGAATGTCAGGAGGGACAGGCGCAGCGGTTAAAACTGTCAGCCAGCCCACGAACGTTAATCCACGCGCTTGTCGCCCATAAAGAAGAGCGCCACCGTACCGGGTCCGGTATGCGAGCCAATCAGAGTACCGATGTCATTGATCTCAATCTTGCCTTTAAGCTGCGGAACCTGTTCCTCAATCAGTGCCGCGACCGCCTCGGCATCCTCGCGGCACGCCGACTGCGACATGATGCACTTACCCGAATAATCTGCACCGTCCTGTACGTGTGCCATCATGGTCTTAGCCATCTCGGAAATCGCGCGCTTCTTAGTGCGAATCTTCTCACGTGGCGACAGCTTACCTTCGCAATCGACCGTCATAAGCGGGCAAATCTTAAGCGCCGTGCCGATGATCGCGCTCGCGGCCGAAATGCGACCGCCGCGCAGGTAGCTCGACAGATCGGTCGAGAAGAACCAGTGGTGCAGGTTGAGCTTGTGCTCCTCGATCCAGGCAGCCGTCTCGTCGAGTGAAGCCCCGCTATCGCGCACATCGGCGGCATATTCCAACAACAGGCCAAAGCCCGAAGACGCCGCCAGCGAATCGATGACGCGCACCTTGCCGCCCTCGGGATAGCGATCCGCAAGCATCTGCGCCGCGACGCAGGCCGATCCATACGTGCCCGAAATACCCGACGACAACGTCAGGTGCAGCACGTCTTTACCCTCGGCAACAAACGGCTCCCAAAACTCCTCGTACTCACCCACGCTCACCTGAGACGTCTTGGGCATGGCGCCCGCGGCAATCTGGGCAAAAAACTCGTCCGGCGTAATCGACTGATACAGATCGTCCGTATAGACAACATCGTCGATCTCGTAATGAAAACACACGACAGGGATATTGCGCGACGCAAAGAACTCACGGGTTCGATCGGCGGCGGATTCACAGGTCAGGACAAAATCACTCATATGAGGCTCCTTACTCATTGCTGCGCAAATTATCGCACAGTGAGCCTACATGCGGTACATATGTCCACTATTTACCAAATCGAACCAAAAATAGTGAACATCTTTACCACCATCGTCTCCACCGGCCCCACGCATAAATATCTGAGAAAACACCCTCTGTCGTCTCCACCCAACCGCCATATCTACCTCAACTAAATCGATTTACCAAACCGTTCAGCCGACAATTCAGCCGCTGGCGCAAAATCGAAACAAAAGCGGCGCATACTGATAAACGTTTGACGTTGTTTATCAGTTTTACCAACCATATCGGAAGGTGTTTCATGGTCGCATTCGATCGCAACCCGCAAGACTTCAAGTATCTGCGCCTGCTGTCGAGACAGTTCCCCACCGAACAATCCGCATTTACCGAAATTATCAACCTCTCGGCAATCCTCAACCTACCCAAGGGCACCGAGCATTTTATGAGCGACGTGCATGGTGAGTACGAAGCCTTTATGCACATCCTCAACAACTGCTCGGGCGTCGTGCGCGAACATGTCGACGAGATCTTTGGCGACACGCTCACCTTTGACGAAAAGGGCGAGCTGTGCACGCTCATCTACTACCCGCACGAGAAGATCGAGCTGGTCCGCAGCCAGCGCGAGGACTCGCCCACCTGGTACAAGACGATGCTTGACCAGCTCATCATGGTCGCTCGTTCGCTTTCAAGCCGCTACACGCGCTCCAAGGTGCGTAAGGCCATACCGCGCGATTACGCCTATATCATCGACGAGTTGTTGCACACGCACCCGGACGAGAACAACTATCGCGTGCGCTATCACGAGCGCATCGTGGAGTCCATCCTGGAGACCGCCAGCGCCGACGACTTTATCGAGTCACTCGCCTCGCTCATCAAGCGCTTGGCCGTCGACCACCTGCACCTGGTGGGCGATATCTTCGACCGCGGCGGCGGCGCTGCCAAGATTATGGACCGCCTGCTCACCTACCATTCGCTCGACATCCAGTGGGGCAACCACGACCTGCTATGGATGGGCGCTGCGGCCGGTGAGCCCGCCTGCATCGCCACGGTGCTGCGCAACAACCTGCGTTACGACAATTACGAGATCCTCGAGAACGACTACGGCATCTCGCTGCGTGAGCTTGTCGCCTTTGCCGATGCCACCTACACCGCCGGTGAGTCCATCACCCCGCTGATCAAGGCCATCAATGTGCTGCTCTTTAAGCTCGAGGGCCAGATTATCCAGCGCCACCCCGAGTTCGATATGACCGACCGTCTGTTACTCGACAAGATCGAGCACGACACCGGCACGGTCACGCTCGCCGACGGCAGCGTATGGCCGCTCACGACCAACGACTTCCCCACCGTCGATCCGGCGGACCCCTATACGCTCACGTCTCAGGAGCAGCACATCATCGACAAGCTCGTGTCCGAGTTTGTCACCGCCGATCACCTGCATCGCCATATCGATTTCCTCTATTCCCACGGCTCGATGTACAAGGTCGCCAACGGCAACCTGCTCTTCCACGGCTGCGTTCCGCTCAACGAAGACGGCACCTTTAGCAGCATGAACTGCCTGGGCACCTGGCACGCCGGCCGCGATTATCTCGATTTTTGCGACCACATCGCCCGCCGCGCGTGGCGCGTGGGCGACCGCGATGCCCTCGACTGGATGTGGTACCTGTGGATTGGCTTCAATTCACCCGCCAGCGGACGCCTGGTGCGTACCTTTGAGCGCGCCTATATCGCCGATAAGAGCACCTGGGTCGAGCCGATGGACCCGTACTTTACGCTTACCAAGTCGCCCTCGGTCTGCGACGACATCATGCGCGAGTTTGGCGTCGCGCCCATGGCATGTTCGCCGACCGGCCACATCATCAACGGCCACACGCCCGTTAAAACCACCAAGGGCGAGCAGCCCATCCGCGCCAACGGCAAGCTGCTGGTCATCGATGGCGGCTTCTGCCGCGCTTACCATCCCAAGACGGGTATCGCCGGCTATACGCTCATCTCGAGCTCGCGCGGCTGCCGCCTCAAGTCGCACCGGGCCTTTACGACGGTTGCCGAGGCACTCACGCGCAACGTGGACATCGAGAGCGAGACCAACCGTTTTGACCAAGCGGACCGTCGCCGCATGGTGAGCGACACCGATACTGGCGCCAAAATTCGCAGCCAGATCCAGGACCTGCGCCAGCTGCTCGATGCATATAGAAACGGTGCTATCGAAGAGCGCGTCTAGCCCCACCCGCGGGGATTGGCTAAACTTGCTGAGTTTGTCATCCCCATGGCGTCCCCGCGCCACCCTAAGGCAGGTACCATGCAAAAGCTCCTTGCGCAGATCATGAAATTTGGCGTCGTCGGTGTCATTGCCACGGTTATCGACTTTGGCATTATGAATCTGCTCCACTACGGTCTGGGCCTCAACATCCTAATCGCCAACACCAGCGGCTTTATCATCTCACTCATCTTTAACTACCTCGCAAGCATGAAGTACGTGTTTGCGCACAAGGAAGGCATGAGCCGCCGCCGCGAGTTCATCATCTTTGTCGTGCTGTCCGTGATCGGTTTGGTGCTCAACGACGGCATCGTGCTGGCGCTCAACGCCGGCCTGGGACTCGAGGCCAATATCGCCAAGATCTGCGCCACCGCGCTTGTCATGGTCTACAACTTTGTGACCCGAAAAATCTTCCTGGAGGGCGACGAGACAAAATAGCTCGAAACCCCTGCAGCATTACGGCGCCCACGGACGACGCGCACTCAGCGCAGTATCGTCCGTGGGTGTCGCTCGTTTACGGGCAAATTTTCAACGTTTGCGGATTAGCTCTTGAAAATTTGGCGAGTTCATATAGTTCTTGGCAAAGACCTTACGTTTCCCTTGTAAAAGCTCTAAAGTATCCTCTGCTCGATTCATCAACGCATTGGATGTGATTACGTGCGCAAGGCGCTGGCACAACCTCATACCAAGCAGTTCCTCAAGTTTGCTGTCGTGGGTCTTATCTCCTTTGGCATCGACTGGGGCATGCTCATTGCGCTCGTCGAGCTGTTCCACCTCGACTTTTTGATGAGCACCACGGTTTCGTTTATCACGTCCGTCGTGGTCAACTACTGGCTCAGCATGAAGTACGTGTTCGACCACCGCGAAGGCATGAGCCGCAAGCGCGAGTTCACGATCTTCACCATCCTGTCGGTGATCGGCCTGGGCCTCAACGACCTGTACATGTTTGTGGGCGTCACGTTTTTGAGCATCGGCTACCAGGCCATGAAGGCCATCGCCACGTTCCTCGTCACCTGGTACAACTACTTCAGCCGCCGCTTCTTCCTCGAGGGCGCACGGTCGTAGTCGATTCACTATTTGCTTGAATGTATAACCGGTTGGAATTCCCGTTCCAACCGGTTTTTTGTTTGCCGAGAGACCCGGCGACCCAGTCCCATTCGCATGAAAAACGGGCGGTCCGGATGTTGGTCCGAACCGCCCGTCTGGCGCGCTATGTCGAGGCCTCTAGCCCGTTACGTAATACCAAACGACGTTGTCACCATTGGAGAGAACGTAGTTACTGCAGGCCGTCATGGGCGTTGTGCCGTTGACGGAGTACATCCAGCCGCTCGTGCCGCCGTACTGTTTCTCGGCCAAACCACCAATCGCAGAAACATACGTGCCGTACGATGAGCCGTGTGCGTTGACAGAAAGGCCCAGCGCGCACAGGGCATCGTAAACGGTGGCGCCTTCGTTAAAGGTAAAGGTGCCGCCAGAGGACACGGGATTGCCCACAGCGCTCGATGTGACCGAAACCGTCACCGTAACGTAGTTGGACTCCTGTGAGCCGCTTTGGCTGCCCGAGGAGGCGTTTCCACCATTAGGGGATGAGGCTCCATCAGACGACTGGCCACCGCCCGAAGAAGCACCGCCAGACGCATTGGAAGTATCACCGGCTCCCGTATTTTGGGCAGCGGATTTATCGCCAGACCTCTTGCTGTCCTGGCCATCGGACTTCTTGCTATCCGAGCTTTTGTCCGATTCCTTGTGCGAAGACTCGGAATCATCCTTGGCGTCGTTCGAGCCCTTGGACTCATCTTTTGCAGCATCCGAAGATTTGGAATCCTTGGAACTGGCCTCGCCCGGAGCGGTAGACGAGCCAGACCCCTTGGTGTCCTTGGCGACGACGCTCTCCCCCGTCACGGTCTGAACGATCCAGTCAATGGACCAGGCGCCGCTCTCGGAAGGATGGACGAAGCCCAGCGAGACGACGATCAGAATGGTGCACGCGGCAGCAAGAACGCCAAGGAGCGCCTTGCGACGAGATGCGGACGCCGCCGAAGCGGCGCCCTGTTGCTTTGCATCGTCGAACTGAATGAACGAGGAATCTGGTTGCTTGGGGTCAGCGTCCTTGGATTTATTGGACACAACCCTCACCTACCGACGTTTGGTGAACACGAACACGCCGACGATGGCGAGACCGATGACGCCGGCGGCAACGCCAACAATGGCGAGCGGGTTGGTGCCAGTCTCCTGCTCGGAAGCACTAGAGGACTTCTTAGCAGTGGTCGTGGAAGCAGCACCCGTATCGGACTTCTTGTCGGACTTGTTGTCCTTCTTGTCAGACTTCTTCTCATCCTTCTTGTCGGACTTGTTTTCCTTGGTCTCGGCCTTGGTCGACACCGTCGTCTTGGTCATCGGCTTATGACCCGGGGCGACAGCGCCGCCCTTCGAGCCGGAGCCGGAACCCGTGCCAGTGCCAGCGCCAGTGCCGGAACCAGTACCGGTACCAGAACCGCCGCCGCCATTCGAACCTGCGCCGCCATTACCGCCAGGGTTAACGGCATTCTTGGTCCACTTGGCATACAGCGTCAGATCGGCCGTCACCGGCGTGGCGAAGTCATACGCCCGCGTGCAGGCTTCATCGGTATACCAACCGCCGAAAGTGTAGCCATCGCGCGTCGGATCGGCCGGCTTGACCAGCTTGCCATCGGCCGTGGCAACAAACTTAGTGTCGCAAGCAGACCCGCCGTTGGAATTAAAGGCAACCGTCCAAGACTCAACGGCCCCAAGCTTGAACAGCGTGCCCGAGTCATTGATGTAGTACAGGTTGCCAGATGCATCGGCAATGACCGGAGAGTCACAGTACTGGTAATGGCCAGCCGCATCATAAATCTGCGTCGCCTCTGCATCGCCGAGCGTATAGCGATACACCCCACCACCAGCAGAGTAGCTGACGTAGTCCTTGCTATCCGCGCTATTAACGGTGAAGTACACATCTGTCTCTTATACACATCTCCGAGCCCACGAGACTAGCGCTCATCTC
>URNK01000099.1 GCA_900549195.1 uncultured Collinsella sp. | reverse complement strand
GTCGGCAGCGTCAGATGTGTATAAGAGACAGGTTCCAAATTCGTCAATACGTCGGCGTTTGCAAAAAGCCCGACCTCCGCATGGAGATCGGGCTTATAGGGCTCAGCAAAGCCGAACCTACACGGTTAAATGACCCGCAGCTTACATCTGCTCGGGAGCGGAGACACCAACAAGGGTGAGCACCAGGGCGAGCGTCACGCGGACGGCATCGCAAGCGGCCAGACGGGCACGCGAAAGCTCGGGGTCGACGGGACGGCCCTCGCTCGGCAGCACCTGACAGGCAGCGTAGAAGCTGTGGAAGTCGCCGGCGAGTTCCTCAGCAAAGTGCGTCAGACGGAACGGGGCGCGGTCGCGAGCGCAGCTGGCGATGAGGTCGGTGAGCTCGTTGAGCTTGCGCGAAAGGGCGAGCTCGGTCGGGTCGGTCAGCAGCGAGTAATCGACGTTCTCACCGATGGCCTTGGCGGCGACGGCCTTCATGCCCATCTCGTCAGCCTGCTCGGGCGTAACGTCAGCGGCACGGCGCAGGATGGAGCACACGCGGGCGTGAGCGTACTGCACGTAGTACACCGGGTTGGAGTTGTCGCGCTTCTTGACGGCCTCAATATCGAAGTCGACCATCTGGTTGGAGCTCTTGGAGATGAGGGTGTAACGGGCAGCGTCGGAGCCGACCTCGTCGACGAGCTCCTGCAGGGTCACCATGGTGCCCTTACGCTTGGACATACGGACGGGCTTGCCGTTGCGCAGCAGGTTGACGAGCTGGCCCAGCAGAACCTCGAACTTGCCGGGGTAACCCAAGGCATCGCAGACGCAGCGGACACGCTCGATGTAGCCGTGGTGGTCGGCGCCCCAGATGTCGATGACGTGGTCGACGCGCTGGAACTTATCCCAGTGATAGGCAACGTCGGAGGCGAAGTAGGTGTACTCGCCGTCGGACTTGATCAGGACGCGGTCCTTGTCATCGCCCAGGTCGGTGGAGCGGAACCACAGGGCGCCGTCCTTGGTGTAGAGATAGCCCATCTTGTCGAGCTTCTCAAAAGCGCGGTCGACGGCAGAGGTGCCGGCGGTCTCGCCCTCGGTGTCCTTCACGTACAGCGAACGCTCGGAGTACCAACGATCGAAGTCGCAATTGACGGCGTGGCAGAGGTCGCGCATGTTGTCGACCATCTTCACATAGCCGCGCTCGCGGAAGCTCTCCATGCGCTCCTGAGGATCGGCGTTGACCCACTTGTCGCCGTCAGTGCGCCAGAACTCGGCGGCCTCGTCGATGATGTAGTCGCCGCCATAGGAGTCCTTGCCAAGGGTCTCGGCAAAGTTATCCTGGTACGGATGAGTCTCGGGATGCTCGTCGTTCTCGTCGGCAACAAAGGCGTCGCGGTCGGCAATCAGCAGTTTGTGAGCCTCGTCGATATCCACGCCCTGCTTGGCGATGATGTCGGCAAGCTGCATATAGCGCGTGCTGATGGAGTTGCCGAAGGTGTTCATCTGAGAGCCGTGGTCGTTGATGTAGAACTCACGCTGGATGTCGTAACCGGCGTGGTCCATAACACGGCAGAGCGAATCGCCCAGCGCGGCCCAGCGGCCGTGGCCGATGTGCATGGGGCCGACGGGGTTGGCGGAAACGAACTCGACCTGGGTCTTCAGGCCACCACCGACGTTGGACTTAGCGAAGTCCATGCCCTTCTCGCGAGCCTCGCCAAAGATGGCATTCTTGACGGCAACGGAGAGGTAGAAGTTGATGAAGCCGGGGCCTGCGATCTCGACCTTCTCGATCGCGGGGTCCTCGGGCATATGGGCAACGATGGCCTCGGCGATCTTGCGCGGGGCGCAATGGGCCAGCTTGGCGGACTTCAGGGCCATGGTAGAGGTCCACTCGCCATGAGAAGTGTCAGCCGGTCGCTCGATAGCGCAATCGTCAAGTTCAAATGCGGAAAGGTCGCCGGCCTCCTGGGCCGCAGCAAGCGCAGCGCGTACCAGCTCTTCAATCTTCTCGGGCATAGATCCTCCTTGTGTTAAAGCCCCCGAGCTCTTGGTCACTCGTAGGGCAAAAGCCAGAGTTTGTAGCACTCTATCACAAGCGACGGGCACTGTCGCAGGGTAAAGCCAATCGATATTGCATATGCACAAAATTGACTACAGCTTGTATGGAGTCACTCAAAGATGCCAGTCTGCCTGCAGATTATGCAGGCGTTGAAAATGCATAAAGGTGTGAATGAGCTGCGCCTGTTATCGAATACTCTTACCTATCGGAGTTGTGTGCTTTTCCTGCATAAAGTAAGGGTTTGCGCACGTCAGCGTGTTATTCTAGACATACGTAAATTCGTATAAGTTGGAGGTAGCATGTTCTCAATCGGTCAACACGTCATTCATCCGGGTCAGGGAGTCTGCACCGTCGTCGGTTTTAGGGACGACACACCGCAGCCCATGCTACTGCTCGAGACCAAGCAGGGACATGCGCAGACGATCCTCATGTACCCCGTGGCGCAGGCCGACCGTTTGCACGCCGCCATCTCGCAGCAAGATGCCGAGCACCTGCTGAGCCACTATGACGAGCTGGAGTGCGACACCTTTACCGAGCGCAACAGCTCGCTTGAGGAGACGCACTTTAAGCAGCAGCTCAAGCTGGGTGCGCCCGAGACGGTCCGCGTGGCAAAGACCATGATGCACCGCATTCGCCAGGCCGAGGAAGCTGATAAAAAACCCAGCTCCTACTACATGCGCGTACTCAAGGAGGCCAAACGCCGCTCCATCGAGGAGTTCGCCGTGGCCCTTGGTGTCACCGAGGAGGCCGCCGAAGCCCGCCTAGCCCAAGCCGCCCTCAACTAACCCATCCGCGCCAAAAACCACCACAAAGGGAACAGGCACCTTTGTGGTGGTTTTCTTGTTCTAGTAGTATTCATTCTTATCGATACCCACGAGCACAAGGAGTCTCTTATGGCAGAGCCGCTTACCGCCGGAATCACCCGCGACCGCGCGTTCGAACTGCTCAATGAGCACAACAAGGACCCGTTCCATATCACCCATGGCGAGACGGTCGAGGGCACTATGCGCTACTTTGCGCGCGAGTTCGACCCCGAGAACGAGGAGTTTTGGGGCATCGTCGGTCTGCTGCACGACCTGGATTGGGAGGAGCATGAGGACGACCCCATGAACCACACCATCTATGCTGCCAAGATTCTTAAGGATGAAGGTGCGTCTCCCGAGCTCATTCGCGCCATCCAGACGCACACGTCGGACTTCAATACCTCGCTGCCCAAGCCCGAGCTGCAGATGGAAAAGATCCTGTTTGCCTGCGATGAGCTCACCGGCCTGATCGGCGCTGCAGTCATCATGCGCCCGAGCAAGAGCGTTATGGACTTTACGACCAAGTCGCTCAAGAAGAAGTTCAAGGACAAGCGCTTTGCCGCCGGCTGCTCGCGCGACGTGATTTCGCAGGGCGCCGAGATGCTGGGCTGGGAGCTTCCTGAGCTCTTCGACCGCACCATCGCAGCCATGCAGTCCTTCGCCCCCGACCACGATACCTTCTAGGCCTAACCGCCCGCGCCACTTAAAACCACCACAAAGGGGAAAGGCACCTTTGTGGTGGTTTTTGTTTGCGCGGACGCTAGGGGCGGACCTGTCCGGTGCCTCGAAGCTTGTATTTGTAGGTGGTGAGGGCCTCGGCGGCAAAGGGGCCGCGGGCGTGGAGCTTTTGGGTCGAGATGCCGATCTCGGCGCCCAGGCCAAACTCGCCGCCGTCGGTAAAGCGCGTGCTGGCGTTGGCATATACGGCCGAGGCATCGACCGCATCCAAGAAGCGCTCGCAGGCGTCCACGTCCTCGGAAATGATGGCCTCGGAATGCATGGTACCGTAGCGGTTGATGTGCGCGATGGCCTCGTCCTCGTTTGCCACGACCTTCACGCTCATCTCGAGCGCCAGGTACTCGCGACCCCAGTCCTCCTCAGTCGCGGCGACGTAGTCATCGCCCTCTACAAAGCCGGCGTCGGCGCACGCGGCGCACGTGGCCTCGTCGCCGTGAATGAGCACGCCGTGGTCGTGCAGCACGGCAACGACCGCAGGCAAAAACGCATCGGCCACAGCACGGTCGACCAGCAGCGACTCGGCGGCATTGCACACGCCTACGCGCTGGGTCTTGGCATTAACGATAATGTTGAGCGCCTTATCAAAGTCGGCGGATTCATGCACGTAGATGTGGCAGTTGCCCGTGCCCGTCTCGATCACCGGCACAAGCGACTCGCGCACGCAGCGCTGGATCAGGCCTGCACCGCCGCGCGGAATGAGTACGTCGACAATGCCGCGGAGCTTCATGAGCTCGCCAGTGGCCTCGCGGTCGGTGGACTCGATCATCGACACGGCCTCGCGCGGGAAGCCCTTGGCCTCGAGCGCATCGGCCAGCAGCTCGGCAATCATGGCACACGAGTGATAGGCCAGCGAGCCGCCGCGCAGAATGCAGGCGTTGCCGGTGCGGATGCAGATGCCCGCGGCATCGGCCGTCACGTTGGGGCGCGCCTCATACACTATGGCGACCAGACCCAGTGGCACACTCACGCGGGTCAGGTCCACGCCGCTTGCAAGCACGCGGTGATCGAGTACGCGACCGACGGGATCGGGCAGCTCGGCGAGCTTCTCCAAACCGGCGGCCATGCCCTCGACGCGCCCGGGCGTCAGCAGCAGGCGATCGAGCAGTCCGGCCGAGGTACCCGCATCGCGCGCGGCGGACATATCGAGCTCGTTAGCGGCAACGATGGAGTCGACACCGTTGCGCAGTGCTGCGGCCATGGCGCGCACGGCCTCCTGGCGCTGTCCATCGCTCGCCGTGGCAAGCGAGGCCGACGCTGCCTTGGCGGCAACGGCAAGATCGTGGACATACGTGGCTATATCGACCGACATGGGCGGCCCTTTCTCCTAGAAGTTTGCAACCATGGTAGCCGATTTGCGCATGGCCTCGCCCGCGGCGGTAGAATTGGTCAACCCGAAACACCGCAACGAACGGAAGACTCACATGGCCCTCATCACTTCGTACCACGTCCCCGGCCTTTACGTCGAGGACCACAGCATCGACGTCCCCCTTGACTGGCGCGGCCTGGAGCCGATGCTCCTGGCCGTCGGCAGCACCATGCGCCGCGGCGCTATGCCGGCACCCATCGCCGGCGCGCCCGAGAGCATCAAGCTCTTCTACCGCGTGGTTTGCGCGCCCGACCGCATCAACGACGATCTGCCACTGCTCCTGTTTTTGCAGGGCGGCCCCGGCGGCGAGAGCCCGCGTCCGCTGACGCCCACAAGCGACGGCTGGATCGGGGAGGCCGTCAAGCACTTCCGCGTGGTCCTTCCCGACCAGCGCGGCACCGGACGCAGCAGCTGCGTGGACGGGCGCACGCCTGCCGCCTTGGGCGATCGCGCCGAGGCAGCAGGCGCCAATGCGGCCCGCTCGCAGGCGGACTACCTCAAGCGCCACCTCGCCAGCTCCATCGTGCGCGATTTTGAGTACCTGCGCCTAGTGGGCTTTGGAGGCAAGCCGTGGGTCACGCTCGGCCAAAGCTACGGCGGTTTTTTGACGCTGAGCTACCTGTCGCTCTTCCCCGAGGGCGTGGCGGCGAGCTTTACCTGCGGCGGAATCCCCCACGTGCCGGCGAGCGCAAGCGAGGTCTACGCGCACACCTTCCCGCGCATGGCCGCCAAGACGCAGCAGTATTATGACCGCTACCCCGCTGACGTCGAGCGCGTGGCAGCCCTGGCCGATGCTATCGAAGAGCAAAAGCCCGTGCTACCCGACGGCTCGCCAATGACGGTGGAGCGCCTACAGCTCATGGGCAGCGACTTTGGCATGAAGCCGAGCTTTGAACGCATGCATTGGATTATCGATCACGCTTTTGTTGATGGCGACGGCACGCTGACCTGCGACGCCTCGGTATCTGACAGCTTTTTGATGCGCGCCTTCGAGCGCACCAACACGCGCACGAATCCGCTGTACTGGACGCTGCAGGAGTTCATATACGCCGACGGTGACACTATGCCCATTGGCTGGGCCGCGGCTGAAGAGAAGGCTCACCGCACCGAGTTCGACACCCTCGCGCGCCCGCTCATGTTTACCGGCGAGGCCATGTTCCCGTGGATGTTCGAGCAGATGCCCGAGCTTAAGCCGTTTAAACCCGCCATGGACCTGCTGATGGAAGACACCAGCTGGGACAAGATCTACGACCCGCAGCGCCTGGCCTGCAACGAGGTGTCACTCCAGGCCGCGGTGTATTTCGACGACATGTACGTAGATTCGAGCCTGCAGCTCGATACGCTCAGCCGCGTGGGCAACTCGCATGCCTGGGTGACTAACGAGTTCGAGCACGATGGCCTGCACGGCAGCGTGGTGTTCAAGCACCTCTTCAACGAAGCCCTCAACCGCGGAGACCTGCGCCAGATCTTCTAGCAAAGGAGTGTCCCCACCTGCCGGCACAAAAAGAACGTCCCCAAGTGCCGAACAAGTGCCGGCAACGACAATGCCGCAGGTAGAGAACGGAAAGCGAAAACGCCCCTAAGCGAGTGGCTTTAAATCGTAGGTCGAACAAAAGAAGCGAGCGCCGCCCAGAGCGAACAAGTTGGCATGAAAAAGGCGAG
>URNK01000098.1 GCA_900549195.1 uncultured Collinsella sp. | reverse complement strand
GGCCGAGGCCCGCCATGACGCACAGGGCAGCGGAGCCGGTCAGAAAACCGCGACGGGAAACGCCCGCCTTGAAAAGGTTGTTGTTCATTGAGTTCCTTTCGTGTCTGAACAAACGGACAGAATCTGCCGGGACGGCGAAAATCCCCGCCCCGGCAGTTATGCGAAGCCGATCGGCGCCCTGCGGTGCATCCGGACACCGACCGGCATGGCAGCAGAGAAATCCCTATCGCGTGGATAGGAACACCCGGCGGCACAGCTTAGCGCAGGTGCGGCTAAATCGTCTCGAGGAAGGCCTCGATGCGGGTCTGGAGCTGACCGGCGTCCTCACCGGCGTAGTCGGTCGTGATGTGCATAAACGGAATGCCTGCCTCCTCGGCGGCCTTCTCCACGGCGAAGGACTCCATCTCGTAGAGCGTGCAGAACTGCAGGGCCACGTCGACGATGCCATCGGCATGCAGGTCCTTGGCCATCTGGACAATGTCCTTCATACGCTGGTCGTTGGGCGTAAAGACGGCGCAGTTGATCTTGAAGTAGCGCTCGGCGATGGCGTCGAGCATCTCGTCGACCGTCTCGCCGGACTCGTCGACCAGGTCCTTGTAGTAGCGCGAGCCCGTGCAGGACTCCTCGCCTACCACAACGCCGCCGGCCTTCTCGATGAGGTTGAACAGCTTCCAGTTGGGCACGGCCATGGGCGTGCCGGTGTACAGGATGCGCTTGGTCCCCTTGGGCGCCACGCCCTCGCCGGCCTCGACACGCTGCTCGCACTCAGACGCCATATCGTTGATGGCTCCGGTCAGACGCGGCGTGTCGTCCATAAAGGCGGCCTGAACGGTCAGTAGGCTGTCGAGACCGCTAATAGGTGCAGGATCGGCAGCGCGCGTGGCAGCGAGGCGCTGCAGGGCACGTCGCTTCTCATTGACGGCGTGGATGGCGGCCTTCAGACGCTCGGGCGTAATCTTGACGCCGCACTCTTCCTCGATCTTGGCGGCGAGTTTCTTGACCTCGGCCTTCCAGGTCACGAGCGTCGACTCGTCGTGCACGTTGGGAATATCCATGACGTACATGTTCTTTTGCGTCGCAAAGAACTCGTAGGCCTTCTTCTTGCCATCGCAGGTGTTCTCGCCTACCACCAGGTCACTCGACTCAATGTAGGGGCAGACCTCGCCCAGCTTAAAGCCGGCAAAGCTCTTGATAAGCGGACAGGTGTTGCGCGGCAGGTGCTCCTCGACCTTATCGGTTGCCCAATCGGCACCCGAGCACAGGCCCACGGGAATACCGTCACAGGCAAGTACGATCTCCTCGGGCACGTACACGCAGAACGAACCGACGATCTTGGTGGCCTCGCCGGCCTCCTTCTTGTCGAGCATCTCCTTAATACGGCCGCTGTGGATGTTGGTGGCCACAAAGTCCAGGTAGGACGTGGACTTGGGGCGATTGTTCTGCGTCAGGAACATGTCGCCGTACATCTGGCCCACGGCGCCCAGCAGCATGTCGTGATCGGCAAGATTCATGCCGAGGCTCTCCCACATCGGATGGAAATCGAATTCTTCAGCCATGACGGTTCCCCTCTCGAACCAAAAATGGATAACAGCGGTATCGATGCACGACGGACGGCGATTGCCCGGCCGTGCTCAAACCCGGAATTTTAGGGAACCTGCTTTGCGGTCGATTATTTAGTTGTGCGTCGTCTCTCCCGGAGCCGTGAACATACCTGCTCATATGCGACTCCGAGCCATATACAGGGCGCGCGCGGCAACGCGGCGAATATATGTCGTCTGCGGCATGTGCGCACCCTCCTTTACAAGTTGAGGTCAACTATATCAACGGTCGTCGACCATGCGAACACCGTTGACATTCGTACGACAGCGTCGTGTGCCGTCGTTTAATAAATTATTATCTTGCTTGATAAGAGTTTGTCATTCCCCATTCGGCGAACGGCAAAAACAAAGCCGCCGAGGCTTATATCCCCGACGGCATTACCCGGCGCTATCGACAAACCAAATGGATCCTGCTGGCATCAAAATGCATGCGCAGCGTCTCGCCTGCTTGCGGTAGCTCGTCGACAGGCATGCCCACTTTGTTGACCTTCCACTGCAGACGCGTGGGCGCATCGGCCCGCGGCGCATCCAACAGCACCAGGCGCTCAAAACGCGAATCGCTCACGCGCGCCACGTGCAAATCGTAGCTGTTGCGACCCCGCTCGGCACGGTTGTCCACATGGAAGTAGCTCGCGCGAATACCCAGATATGCCACGTCATCGGGAACCTCGCGACCCACGTTAAAGGTCATGCCCCAGTCGAGGGCCTCAACTTCTTCGTCGCCGATCTTGCGCGCACGGCTTGTGTTCTTGCATCCCGTCAGGCGCAGTGCCGCCAGCGTCTGTGGACGGCGAACCACGTCCTCGACAGAGCCGATCTCCTCAACATGCCCGTCGTGCATCACGCAGATGCGCTGGCACAGGCGGCACGCTTCGTCGATGTCGTGGCTCACGTAGAGCACGGTACGGTTGCACACATCGAACAGGTCGAGCATGTTCTGCTCGAGGGCGCTCTTAAGATACGCATCGAGTGCGCTCATGGGCTCGTCGAACATAAAAATGCCCGGATGCGCCGCCACCATGCGGGCAAGCGCCACGCGTTGCTGCTGCCCGCCCGAGAGTCGCGCGGGGTAGCGGTCGGCAAAATCGGCCAGGCCAAAGATGCCCAGGTAGCGCTCGGCAAGTTTTTTACGCGCCGCGGCGTCGCCCGCATTCTTTACGCCGGCGCATACGTTATCGGCCACCGTCATGTTGGGAAACAGCTGATAGTTTTGGAACAGCAGGGCGCATTTTCGCTCCTGGGGCGACAGGTTGATGCCCGTCGCCGAGTCAAAAAAGGTCACGCCGTTGACGACGATCTTGCCCTCGTCGGGCGTCTCCACGCCGGCGATGCAGCGCAGCGTACAGCTCTTGCCGCAACCCGAGGCACCGAGCAGCGCCACACGATCCTCGCCGGCCTCAAGCTGCATGTCGAGCATAAACCCGGGATAGCGCTTTTTGATATCCAGAACGAGCGACATGGCCTATCGACCTCCCTGCAAAGCGGCATCATCGCGCATGAGCTCGGCCAGCGCCTCGCGATCGATACGCAAGGCATCGCCGCCCGCCGGGTCGAGCGAATCGCCCTGTCCGGCAAGATCTTTGATCCGCTTGCGCTCCGCACGGGAAAGGCCCCGCTCGCGATACTTTTGCGAATGAGCGGTGTACATATTGATGAACAGGATGACCAGGAAACTGAACACGATTACGACGATGACCCAAAAGAGCGCCACCGACGTGTTGCCGCCCATCCACTCAAAGTAGATGGCGATGGGGATGGTCTGGGTAATGCCGGCGTAGTTGCCCGCAAAGAACAGGGTGCAGCCAAACTCGCCCATGGCACGCGCGAAGGCGAGCACCGTGCCGGCGGCAATCGAGGGCCAGCCAAGCGGCATCATGAGCTTGGCAAAGATGCGACGTTCGGACCATCCCAAGGTTCGCGCGGCGTCGAGCATCTGCGTGTCGAGGCTCTCGAAGGCTCCGAGCGCCGTGCGGTAGACCAGGGGAAACGACACCACCACGGCGGATATCACCGCCGCGGGCCACGTAAAGACGATCGAGATGCCATGCGCGATAAGCCACCGACCGACCCCGGTCGATCGACCAAACAGCATGAGGAGCAGAAAGCCGCAAACCGTGGGCGGCAGCACCATAGGGATGGTAAAGACCGAGTCGAGCAGGCCCTTGATACGGCTCGTAGTACCCATGGTCTTCCATGCGGCAAACAGGCCCAGCGCAAAGGAGATCAGCAGGGCGAGGCCGCTCGTTTTGATAGACACCCAAAACGGACGATAGTCGATGTCGCCCAAAAAGGAGGCCAAGGAGGTCAAGGGGCCCTGCTCATCCCGCAACACGACAGACGATGCCTCTACCATTTGAGCGCTATCAAGCCAACGCGCGCCGCCCTTGGCATCACCCGAGGCTGATGCAATCACCACATAGCGGTCCCCATCCGCACCGCGCTCGTCAAAGCTATAGGTATACCCGCCGGCATCAAACGTTGTTTCCGCCGTGACATACCAAGGAAGATCCACGTCCCCCAGCTGCGCACCTCCCATGCAGTTTGCGCTGTCGAGCTCACAGACGAGGGCCTTGAGACCCGATACGCACTCGTTGTCCTGCGGATCCAACCCATACTTCTCGACCGCCTTGGGCGATATCCACACCACAACGCGATCGGCGGCAGGCGCCACTACAAGGTCCACGTCCTCGTCAACGGGAAACCGGTAGCCCTCAGGCTGGCCCTCCATGGCACGAGCGGTCCCCTTGGCCAACCGCTCAAAACCTTCGATCCCATAGGAAAGCCCATGAGCGGTCGCAGCAACCTGGGCCCCGTGCTCAGCGTCCCCGGCAAACGCAAATCCCGGCACCCAGCAAAGCGCGAAGGTCAAAGCACAGGCGACAAGCATGCGGAATCTATTAAGCACGAAAAGCTCCAAGCGAATACAAGGACGAAGTGAAAAACAAAACGATGGAATTATCGCGCCAAGCCGCACTACGCGGAAAGCTCAAAGCCGTACTTGGCCCAAATCTTCTGGGCCTTCTTGTTGGTCAGGCAGAAGTCGATGAACGCCTTGGCCTTGTCGGCGTGCTCGGAGCTCTCGGCAACGGCACCCGGGTACACGATGGGCTTGTGCGAGTCCTCGGGGCACACAAAGGCTTCCTCGATGCCGTCGTAGCGGAAGATGTCGGAGCTGTAGACAAAACCAGCCACGCAGTCGCCCGTAGAGACGTAAGACGCAGCAGTGCCGACCTTGTCGGCCAGGGCCACCTTGTCGGCGATCTCGGGAGCATACTCGCCGTCGTCGCCCTCGGTACCGGTGTAGAGGCCCACGGAGGCCAGGGCCTGGTTGGCGTACTTGCCGGCGGGGACGGTCTTGGCGTCGCCAATGGCAATCTTACCGTCCAGATTCGCGACGTCGGCGATGGCCTCGACCTTAGTATCGGAGCCCTCGGCGCGAATGATCACGAGGTCGTTGACGAACATGTCCTCACGCGTGTCGGCATCGACGAGCTCGGCGGCTTCGGCGTCGTCCATGGTGCCCTTGGAGGCCGTGATGAGCACGTCGACGGCGGCACCGGCACGCATCTGCTCAACGAGGTCGCCGGAGGCCTTAAACTGCGTGTCGGCAAAGGTGGTGCCGGTCTGCCCGGTGTAGAGCTCCTGAACCTCGGGCAGGGCCTTCTCGAGCGAGTTGGCGGCAAAGACCTGCAGCTCGACAGCTTTCTTGGAAGATGCCTTAGCAGAACCGGCATCGGATCCGGCCGGCTCGGACGTCTTGCTGCCCGAGCAACCGGCAAGACCAAGGCCGGCAGCGGCGACAGCAGAAAGTGAGACGAATCCGCGGCGAGAAACCAAATCGAACATATTCAACCCTTTCGGATCTTGTGCCCGGGTACCCCACCGCGGGCTTTAATCTGCAATCAGCTTATACTTCTGCGCGAATAATGATTATGAGAAATTATTCTCTCCAGAGAATATAGTTTCAAGTTACCGTGCACCTCGGTGTCGCTTCGGCGGAAAACAAAAGCGGAGCGACCGATAAGGTCGCCCCGCCGCAGGTAAACCGCTTAGTTGGTATGTCCGCCGCCCGCTGTCATCTGAGCCGCATGCTCCAGCTGGTCCGCTATGGCCTCCCAGCTTTCGCGGGCGGCCTTCGTAGAACCGGGAAAGTTTACGACAAGTGTATGACCTCGTTGCATGCACACGGCGCGCGAGAGCATGGCGCGGCGCGTCTTGGTCATGGAGTACGCACGGATTGCCTCTGCAATACCCGGCACATCGCGGTCACAGACGGCACGCGTCGCCTCGGGCGTCACATCGCGCATCGAAAGCCCCGTGCCGCCGCAGGTGAGCACGACATTGGCGTGGCACTCATCGGCGGCTTCCGCAATGGCATCACCGATCTCGCTGACGTCGTCGCGTACGACCACGTGTGAGGAGACCGTCCAGCCCTGCGCCTCGATAAGCTCCTCGAGCGCGGCTCCGGCCTCATCCTGGGCAAGATCGCGCGTATCCGAGCACGTCACGATCGATATCTTCAGTTCCATAGCATTCCTCCTATAGCACCGCGCCCTCAGGCAGGTCGACACGTACGACATCCACGACGTCGCCCGCCTTGAGCTCGCACGGTCCTTCGTCAATACGCAGCAGGCAGTTGGCCCGCTGCATCGTGCCGAGCAGCGCCGAATTCTGCGTCTTAGCCTCGGTCACCAACAACTCACCGGTCTCGGGGTCGCACAAAACCGTGGCGCGATCGAAGAAGCGGCGATGCTGTCGCTTTTTCACGCTATGCGTGAGCGACGCCTGCTGCACGGGACGCGCACCCTCGGCAAAGCCGCGCATCTTGCGGATCGCGGGGCGGGCGAGCATCTCAAAGCCCACATACGCAGCAGCGGGATTGCCCGAAAGCCCCAAATACGGCTTGCCCCCAAGCAGGCCAAACGTGATGGCCTTGCCGGGACGCATCGAGATGCGATCGAAGAGCACCTCGCCCTCGCGCCGGACGAGCGCCGTCACGTAGTCGTAATCGCCCGCCGAAGCGCCACCGCTAGTAA
>URNK01000097.1 GCA_900549195.1 uncultured Collinsella sp. | reverse complement strand
CTACACGTAAGGAGTCGTCGGCAGCGTCAGATGTGTATAAGAGACAGATATAACGGTGAACGGTAGGAAAAAGCCGGCGAATGGTAGTTTTGAGACAAACATAAGGGCTCAGAGGCAGGCAGACGTGCCCAAAGCCTAGACATTCATAAGCTGATGGCCGAGCTTGAGCGTCTTGAGACCGCTCTCCCCCTCAACGCCATCGAGCGTGTTGAGCAACATATTGGTCGCCTCGACGCCACTGGTCAGGTAGCCATAGTGCACGGTGGGAATGCCGCCCGTCAGCGCGCGCAAAAACGCGTTGTCGCCAAAACCGCTCACGCGGTGTATGCCCTCGCCCATGCCGCGAACCTCATCGACGGCACGCAGCGCGCCCGCCGCCATGGTGTCGGTCGCGCAGGCGATAAACGAAACATCGGGAGCGACAGAAAGCAGTTCACGCGCCGCACCATAGCCCGAGTCGAGCGTAAACGAGCCCAGGCGAATCAAGGCGGCATCGAGCGGGTTACCCGCGGCGCGCAAGCCGGCCTCAAAACCGCGTCGGCGGTCATAACCGGCCGCGCGGTCCTCCTCGGTAACCCCAATGTAAGCGATCTTGCCGTCCACGCGACCCGCAAGCGCATGGCCCAGCTCAAAGGCAGCCTCGTAATCGTCGTGATACACGCACGCCGCGCCCTCGACATGTTGACCGATCAGCACAATGGGCACACGGCACGAGTCAATCGCGCGACGGTGCTCGTCGGTGATCATGGTTGCCACCAGCACAATGCCATCAACCGGATGGTTTTGGAATAAATCGAGGTATTCGAGCTCGCGATCGGGCGCATTGTCGGTGTTGGCAAGCAGCATCTGGTAGCCACGGCGACCGAGCACCTGGCCAATGCCAGCGGTAATGCGGCTCACGGATTCCGAGTTGATCTTAGGCACGATGACGCCGATGAGCTTGGTGGAACCGGTGCGCAGCGCGCGAGCCTGGCTGGATCGCACGTATCCGGTCAACTCGATTGCCTGCTTAATGCGCTCGGCCTTGTCCGCCGAGATATATCCACCGTTGAGGTAGCGCGAGACGGCGGCGCTCGAAACGCCCGCAAGCTCGGCCACATCTTTCATCTTTACCACGAGCACCCCTGTCATTGAAATCGCTTTCACCATGATACCCGTGAAGACGGCATATGAACCAAATCGGCCCACCCAGGTCGAGCATACGCCAGCGAGCGGGCAGCTGCCGTGGCGAGGTGCCGCGAAAGAGGAGCGAAGCGTACTTTATGTACGCGAGCGACGGTTTGAGCGGCAGATCGCCCGGCAGATGCCCGCGCAGCGTCGAGCGGTCCGGCGTTTGTTAAAACGCCGGAACAAAGTTAGCCGTGGTACTCGCCGTTGTACTGGATGAGCGTCAGGTCCTCCACGCCATCGAGCGCGCGAATGGCGTCCGCATAGGGCATGTCAACGCCGTCCGAGAACACCTCCACGGCCATCTCGACCTTGTCGCCGCGCATGGTCTTGGACTTGACGGTAAACTTGGTGCGCCCAAATGCGCGCACGATATCGTCGCCGGTGGTCTGGCCCATGTAGTGGATGACCATCATGTACACGCGCGCCTTGTCCTGATGGCTCGCAAAGCCGGCAATCATCACCACGATCACCACCGCCGTGAGCGCCACGAGCGCATACATGCCGGCTCCCGCCGTAATGCCCGTGGTAATTGCCCAAAACAGATACAGCAGGTCGAGCGGGTCCTTAACCGCCGTACGGTAGCGGACGATAGACAGAGCACCGACCATACCGAGTGAGATGACCACGTTGGTCGAGATCGCGAGCGTGACCATGCAGGTGAGCACGCACATGCCCACAAGCGTCACGGCAAAGCTACGCGAATACACCACGCCGGTAAAAAAGCGCTTGTACACGTAATAGATCAGGATGCCCATGGCGAGCGCCACGAGCAGCGACAGGCCAATCTTGGCAGGGTCGACCTGACCAAACGCCTCCAAGACGGAGTTCTTAAAAAAGTCCCTGGTGCTCATGGTCTAAATATCCCCTCGGTTCTCAAAATCCGATTCCCAGTAGTTAAAACCGCGCAGGTAGGCGGTCTTTTCGTAACACAGGCAGTACTTGGAGACCGCCGTAAGCTCGGCCGCGCCCGGAGGCACCATATCGCGCACCAGCTGCGGGCAAAACTCCGTAAACTTGACCTCCATCACCTGCTTGCCGGGCTCCAGGACCGGCAGCGCGGGCAGCGTCGCGTCAAAGATATCGAAGCTTCCCACCGCGGCACGCACGTTCATGTCAAACGTGATGCGCACAGTGCCCTCATCCATCACCCACGGCTCGCGCTCGTAGTCCACGATGGTCCTCGGGCGCATCATGTTGCAGATGCACTCGATGTAGAACTCGCGACAGAGCGGATAGGGGCTCCTCAGCAAAAAGTCGTAGTCGCCAGCCAGGATCTGCTCAAACTCGCCGCGCGTAAGCGGCGCATCCTCCTTATAGATCCAGCTGCCGAACTTCTTTTTGCGCTCGAGCTTAATCACCTTGTCGCTGCCGTTATAGATGCGCACGCGATACTTTTTGCGCATGAGAATACCGGCGTCTTTTTCCTCGTAGGCCGAGTTGCAGTAGTCGTCAAAATACAGGCTGCGAATGGTGTAACCACCCGCCCGCGCATGCTTGTCCAGTTTAAAAACCGGCGCCATGCGACAGGCAAGCGCGGAGTGCTCGCCCTCGTTAATGAGATATTTGAGCTCGTGGCGGTAACGCTCCTGCGTGGTACGCACAGGCGGAGCCGCCAAGCGCTCAAGCAGCGCGCTAGCCCTCCTCATACGTGTCCTCCACGACCTTACCGCCGTCTTGCACGTAAAAACACTTCATGCCGTAGTGCTTGCCGTCGTCGGTCACATAGTAGTCAAACGCATCTTGCCTATAACCGTCGGAGCTGGTGGCACGCACGCGCACAAAATACTGGCCGGCATCGGGCGCATCGCAGGTCACCTCGGGAAGCAGCACGTCCTCGGCCTTAAAGACCACGTCGCTTATGGCATAGTCACGCGCAAGCTCTACGGCGTAGCGAATGTCGCGCGCTTCAAAGTCGTAGGACGCATCCCAGTTAATACGCAGCTTACCGTTATCGATCTGCGGCACGCCGATGTAGAACGGCATGGGCTTTTTAAAACTCTCGCGAAAGCTCTTGTAGTTCTCCTCGATCTCGGAGGGAATCGCCGCGGCGATCTGCTCGTATTGGTCCTTGGTCACGGGCAGGTTATCGATATCGGGGGCGGCAAAGACGAGCGATTCAGTCACCTCGCGATAATGCTTGATCATCTTGCTCAGGCGTGCCTCGGTCATATACGAGCGCAGGTCCTTGACGGCGCGGTCGAACTCGCTGCGGAACGATTTGCTGCGCAGCGCACGATTGAACAGTACGTTGCCCCAGTAGTTGCTTGCACCGCGCTCCCAGCTCGCATAGTCCGAGAACCCCGTAAGAGACAGCTCCAGCTTGCGCAGCATGCCGTCGTTGTCCCAATCTAGAAAGTACCAGGTATTTGAGTTGAGCGGGCTGTACAGATAGCAGTTACGGTTCTGCGTATCGCAGTTGCCCGTCAGGATCTGAAACGCCAGCCAATAGACCAGATTCTCGGTATCAAAGTAGGTATCGAGCACATCATCGATCTTTTGTGATTCGTCGTTGAGCGCATCGAGCATCTCGATGAGCTTGGTGTGGTCCGAATCGCCCTTAATCTCGAGCATGCCCTCAAATTTAGCCTGGTTGTAGTCGGGATCGTCGGCGAGCTTAATGGTGTCCTCGTAGCGATGGAAATCGAAGCTGTTCACCTTATACAGATGCCCGTTCTTATCCAAGCCGTGCGCCTTAAGCGCCGTCTTGTTGAGCTGCTCCACCTGCGTAAACAGGCCGTAGTCCTCAAAGGTGTCGTTGGACTTTTCGGTCTGGTCGCACACCCACAGATGCACAAACTGTGTGCGCAGGCCCATCATCTGGGGAATCCCACGGATAAGGTCGTAGGCCATCTTGTTGCGAAAACGCATACCCTCGCCCATGTGCTTGTTGAGCGCAATCGCGCGCTGTTGGCGCCAGGTACCCTTGCCCTTTTTGAGCTCCACCTTGTAATTCTTTTGCGAGTTCATGCTCGATGTCTGACCTCGCACCTGCACGGTGGCATTGGGCGCTTCCTCGCCATAGCCAACCTCGCCGGCCACCGGGCCGTCTTCGTCGCCCGGCTGCAGCAGGCCCATAACCTGATAGCGCGTCACGCCCATGTCGGCATAGTCATACACCGAGTACGTGTTGATCTCGGCCCAGCTGTGGTCGGTGTTCTCGGAGCTGTTGCCGCGTGAGACCGTCAGGTACATGGTCACAATACCCGAGTCATCGTAGACCTCGTAGAGCTCGTCCTTGTCGCGCAGGTGCTTGGACTGGTCGGAGGCCTCGGTCTTTTTAATCTTGTCCTGCTTTTTGACCTTTTTGGTCGAGGAGTCTTCCTGCACCGAGCAGCCCGAAAGCAACAGCGCACCGGCAGCCGCCTCAAACAGGCGACGGCGAGACATCATCCTATCGGTCATCAGAACCTCCCCAATGCTTGCGATACACGTGAACTACTGCGCGCTCAAACGCGCCATATGGCTCACCCTTATGGCGACCTTCCTCATAGCGCTGCTCGGCACGGTCGAGCAAGCGGCCCAGCTGTGTAAAGCGACCCGTTTTGTCGGTCGCCACAATGGGCTGCTGGCTCAGGATACGATACGGCAAGTTGGCGGTATAGGTATCGAGCCGCAGAAGCGCCACGATAAAAAACACCGCTGCACCCAACAAAAAGCCAAAGCCGTAAAACTGCTGCGGCAAAAGCAACGACACGGCAGTCGCCAGCCCGGCCACACCGGCAAACAGCCCCGATGCCATCACGGCCCCCTTGTAGTCGGTAAAGTACAGCAAGATGAGCATCACCGTATTGCCCACGGCATACAGGCCATAGCCCACGCACAGCGTGCGAAAATACCCGTGCATAAGGTTGTTAAAGCCCAACGGTAAGGCCGACAGCACCGTGGTCTCGAGCGAGATGACCGCCGCGGTCACAAACAACTGTTTGAGCGCGCAAAAGCGCAGTTCGCTGTTGAGCGTGGAGAGCATCCCCTCCTCTGCCACCACGATGTCGCCCACCACGCCGCCGTCGTTGAACAGACTGTAGTAGTCGCGGTAGCGTGGATAGAAGTTGACCTCGACCGAGACCACAAAGTTGACGGTCGTGACCAGGATCGTCAAAAACGCGATCAGCGCCGGCACATCGTAGTAGGGCGCACCATAAAACAAGCCCTTGACCTGAACGCCAATGGGACCAGCCCAAATAATCACCAGGTGCGCAAAGAGTCCCAGATTGGTTAACAGGCCCGTGAGCGCCAGCGGCATAAACTGATCGAGCCACTGCAAAAAGGGCCAGGGACTGCGGTCACTCTGCGGAAAATACCGGTACAGCAGTACCACGTCCCAGACGAGCATGACGCCGTAGCCCAGGGCAATTGACGCCAACAGCCCCTCGACCGGCGGCAGTCCCAGCGCCAGCGCGGCCAGGGCGCACAGGCACGTCACGCCAATGGCGGCCGCAAAGCTGCACAGGATGCCGCGGTAATCCTTGATGGCCGTGAGGTAACTCATGCCGTTCCAGTTGACGATCATAATGTTGAACAGCCACAGGCACAGCAGCCCCTGCAGCAGCGTAGCGCCCGAGAACAGCAAAAAGACGCCGTAGAGCACCGTGCCCGCAACGAGCATGATGGCGTTGGAGCCCCAAAACGAAGGCAGGATCTCATCCTCGCGCTCGGCAAACAACATATCAGCCAAAAAGCGCGTGACCGGCATGGAGAAAAAACTCGTGAGCAAAAGCGAGGCCAGCAGTGTGTAGGTCACCATGCACACCAGCAGATCCTGGTTGGCACGGCCCACACCCCACAGACCGCACAGCACCAAGATACCCACCTGGAGCAGCACGCCCAGCAGCATCGGGCCCGTGCACACAATGCCGGCGTAGCCGTAAGCGCGCATCGTGGCAAACAGGCCCTTGCGCCTAAACAGGCGCTTGAGCTCAAAACCAATTCCGGCCACCGGCTACTCCCCCTCTCTGGGCAGGTTAAACGCACACGCCGTCTCGTCGTACAGTGCGCGATAGTTGGTGAGCATCTGCTCGTGCAAAAAGTACGTGGCAACGCGGCGCTGGCCGCGCTCCCCCATCTCGATACGGCGGGCGCGGCTTGTGCACATGCGTTCCACGGCATCGGCCAAGCCCTTGCGATACATAGGCGGCGTCACAAAACCCGCCACGCCAAAGTCGTCGCCCGGGGCGCCTTCGAGTAGCTCGCGGCAGCAGCCCACCTCGGTCGTCACGCAGGGACGGCGCGCTGCAAGCGACTCCAGCACGCTGAGCGGCTGGCCCTCGGAGATGCTCGTCAAAATGGTAAAGTCGAGCTTTTCCATGTACTCGACCACGTTGACGCGACCGGTAAAGATCAGGTCGCGCACGCCCAGGGTATCGACCAGCGCGTGGCACTCGGCGCCGTACTCTTCGTCGTCCACGCCGCCCATGATGTGCAGGCGCACCTTAGGCAGGCTGTCTCTTATACACATCTCCGAGCCCACGAGACTAGCGCTCATCTCGT
>URNK01000096.1 GCA_900549195.1 uncultured Collinsella sp. | reverse complement strand
ATCTACACGTAAGGAGTCGTCGGCAGCGTCAGATGTGTATAAGAGACAGAGGATAGGGTTTAACCAGTCGCTGCGACAAACGAGCAACACACCGGGCGCCAGCCGTGTGCGCCAGGCGCTCAAGCTCATCGAGCGAGCGATCGAGCGGCCACGCATTGTCGCGCCACTCGACGCCGACAAGAATGGCACGCTCAGGCTCGGGTGCCGTGGGAACAAGGGGAAACCGGGCCATCAGGCAGCCTCGATGCGATGCAAGATATCCTCAACGACCTCATCGACCGTATATTCGTCCATATCGAACCACACAATACGATCGTCGCGCTTAAACCACGAAAGCTGACGCTTGGCATAGCGACGCGAACGCATCTTAATGAGTTCACGAGCCTCATCCATAGTCATCACACCGTTAAAAGCATCAATGATTTCTTTGTAGCCAATCGCCTGCATCGAAGTGAGCGCATCTTCAAGCCCCTGGTCCATAAGGCCACGGACCTCATCAACAAGACCCTGCTCAAACATGAGGTCAACGCGCAGGTTAATGCGCTCGTAAAGCAGCTCACGATTGCGTGTCAAGCCAAACCACAAGGCATGATAATGCTCACATGGAACACTAAACTGCGACTTTTGCTGTGCGTAGGAAACGCCGTCATCATGCATTTCGAGCGCACGAATCACGCGGCGCACATTATGAGGATGAATGACCGCGGCAGACTCAGGATCGCGCTCGGCAAGCAGCTTATGCAGCGCTTCCTCACCAATGCGCTCGGCAAGTTCCTGATAACCCGCACGGCGATCGTCCTCAAGTTCTCCCGAGGGAAAATCCATCTCATCGAGGGCGGCCTTGAGATACAGGCCCGTACCCCCGCAAAACACCGGAAGACGTCCAGACCCGAGCAGGCGCTCAACATGCGCGCGAGCGTCTGCCTGGTAAAGCGCCGCAGAGTACGCGACGCCCGGCTCTACGATGTCAACGAGACGCAGAGGCGCCGTACACTCATCGGGCGTCATCTTTGCGGTGCCGATATCCATACCGCGATAGATTTGCATCGCATCGCACGACAGCACTTCAGACGAAAGGCGAGCGGCCAAACGGTCAGCGACGTCACTTTTACCAACCGCCGTCGGACCGACGATCGCAACGGCGGAAAGACCTGCCCCGGGAGAAATCATTAGCGCGGCTCACCCACAACGGAGCCTGACAAATACCACGTCTTAGCAACGTCGACGTCAACATCAACGATCTTACCGACAAGCTGGTCGATGCTATATCCCTCGGGAATGGGCGCATGAACGGTCTGATTCTTGGGGCTCTTGCCCAGCAGCACCGCATCGTTCTTTTTACTCGTACCCTCAATGAGCGCAGGCACCACGGTATGGAGCTCACCCTGGTTGTACTCGTGCGCTGTCGTCTCGATAACCTTGACCAGACGGTTAAAGCGCTCAAGGATGACCTCGTGCGGTGTGGGATCATCAATCTCGGCGGCCGGGGTACCAGCGCGCTTGGAGTAGATGAAGGTATAGGCCTGGGCATAGCGGACCGTCTCGGCAAGCGAGAGCGTCTGCTCAAAGTCTTCTTCAGTCTCGCCTGGGAAGCCAACGATAATGTCGGTCGAGAGCGCGATATCGGGCATACGGTTGCGAATGCGATCGACCAGGCCCAAATAGTCCTCACGTGTATAACGGCGATTCATCTCTTTGAGGATCCGCGTGGAGCCCGACTGAACGGCCAAGTGCAGCTGCGGCATAACGGCAGGCGTCTCGGCCATGGCGTCGATGGTCTCGGGCAACAGGTCCTTGGGATGCGAAGACGTAAAGAAGATGCGCTCCACACCCGTATCGCCCACGGCACGCAGCAGATCGGCAAAACGCGGCTTGCCAAACAGATCGCGACCATATGAGTTAACGTTTTGGCCCAGCAGCGTAATCTCACGCACGCCCTGGCGCACCAAACCGGTCACCTCGTCGACAATCTCCTCGAAGGGGCGGCTCTTTTCGCGACCGCGCACGTACGGCACGATGCAATAGGTGCAGAAATTATTGCAGCCCGTCATGATGGGCACCCAAGCGTGATACTGGGTCTCTCGATGCCACGGCATGCTCATGGCATCCGTATCCTCATGCTCATTGGTGCGGATATGACGCTTGCCGTCAAGGAACGCCTCGGCAATGAGCTCGGCCACATGTGCGATAGAATGCGTGCCAAAGATGACATTGACGTTATCGACGTTGGTGAGCAGTCCCTCGCCATCACGCTGCGCGATGCAGCCGCCCACGGCAACCACACGCTTGCCCGAAGGCGAAGGCGGCAGGCTTTTGCAGGAATTGCACTGACCGTACAGGCGAGTATCGGCGGCCTCGCGCACGCAGCATGTCATGAAGACAACGATATCGGCATGCTCAAGATCGAGCGCCATGAGGCAACCATACGAATCGAGCAGACCGCTCACGCGCTCAGAGTCGTGCTGATTCATCTGGCAGCCAAAGGTGCGGATAAAGTAGGTTTTACCGGCAAGAATATCGCGTACGGAACGCTGATCCATGTGCATAAGTCCTAACGTTGGGGAGCGAAACGAGGCTAGCAGAAGCTATGCCACAGGCTTAACATCATCCATGACGACGTTATCCATAGCAGCTCGATTGATCTGGTGAACGTAGATAGAAAGGCGGATGGCCGTGCGCGACTCCCCGTTAATGAGAATGTCGGAGAACACGGGCGCGCAGGAAATATCAAAACCGGTTGGGATCAAAAAACCGCGCGCGATGGCAACGGCCTTAATGGCCTGGTTGACAGCACCGGCGCCGACACACTGGATGTTGACGGGTACACCATCCTTGACCATGCCGGCGATGGCGCCGGCAACGGACGCGGGCGATGATTTGCTTGATACCTTCAGGCAATCCATGAAGAAACTCCTGCGTTTAAAAGTACGTTTTAACTGCAATAACTGTATCGTACCGAGAGGACTCGGTAAAGGCACTATTCCTCTTTGGCAAGATCGAAGGTCACAGTGATTCGATCACGCGAAACACGAATCTTTGGGTCGCCGCAAAGGTTGAGATAGTACCTGGCGGCAAGGTCATTGAAGTCCCGCTCCACAGCACGCGAAAACTGTGCCATGTCATCCTTGGCAATACGTAGCCCGCGACGATCCTTCGCGAGATCGACAGGAGCCGGCGCATGCGAGGACGAATCACGCTCGCGCAGCAGACGCGCGGTCACACCGCGAACGGGCTTAATCTGCCCTGCCAAAATGCGATGTGCCGTGCGCTCGGACATCCCAAGACCCAAACCCGAGCAGATACGGATAAAGTCCTCGGCATCAGAGGCAAGGCCTAAACGATCGACAACCGGAAGCTCGCTCTCGTCATCAATAAACAGGAGACGAGACGTATCGAGCCGACTTGACGCCTGAGCATAAAGGGTCGCGGCAATCTCAGACGGAGAACCAAGATAGACATCGCAACCACGCAGCTCCTCGAGCGCAAACTCACAGGCAGCGCGAATAATATTATGCGGGCCGCGAGCACAGACATAACGTCCGTCCTCATCCTTGACGGCCTGGGGCCAGCTGGACTGATCGGCACGCTCACTGAGGCGGTCGGCTGCAACGCTCACCTTAAAGGCTGAACCAAGATCGACGCCGGACGTGACCACACGGGCCTCGTCGGTGTTCTGCTTGATCGAAAACAATGCCATGCCACGACCGTGAACGCCCCAACGGTCCATCTTCATGCTCTCGAGCTTGGAGGTAACGCGGGCATCGAAGATTCGCTCTTGCATATCCTGCGGAACGCCCGAACCGTTATCCAGAAAGACAAGCGTGCGGACGCCATCTTCCTTGGTCGTAGCGAGATAGACCTTGTCGGCGCCGGCATCGCGAGCATTACGGAGCATTTCGATGACGATATCCTCGACATGCTGAATGTCGTGCTTTGCCTGGCGCCGCTCGGCCTCCGAAACGCGGAGGCGGACATACCCCTCGCCAAGGTTCTCCTCGACGCGAAGGTTGCCCTCCCCCGACATCGACGCGATAAATGAGATGAGCTCGTTCGCGTCGCTCATGTTATTTAGCGATATCGACAGCGCGGCTCTCGCGAATCACGACGACGCGCACCTGACCGGGATACTCCATCTCTTCCTCGATCTGATGGGCGATATCGTGAGCCAGGACCGTGGACTGGGCATCGGAAATCTTGTCCGGCTGAACCATGACGTGGACCTCGCGACCGGCCTGCATGGCATAGGTACGCTCGACGCCGTCATGGGAGTTGGCGATCTCCTCGAGCTTCTCAAGACGCTTGATGTAGTTCTCGGCAGACTCGCGACGAGCACCGGGGCGAGAGGCAGAGACAGCATCGGCGGCCTGTACCAGGACATCGAGCACCGTGTTGGGATCGACATCGGCATGGTGAGCCTCGATAGCGTGGACGATAACGGGCTTCTCGCCATAACGGCGGGCAAGCTCGGCGCCGATGACGGCATGCGGGCCCTCGACGTCGTGGTCGATTGCCTTGCCCAGGTCGTGCAGCAGGCCGGCGCGCTTGGCGGTCACAACGTCAAGGCCAAGCTCGGAAGCCATCACGCCGCACAGATCAGAGACCTCGAGGGAGTGCTGAAGAACGTTCTGACCAAACGAAGTACGGTAGCGCAGGGCACCAAGGGTCTTGACGATCTCGGGATGCAGGTCGTGAATGCCGGTATCGAAGGCAGCCTGCTCGCCAGCCTCGCGCACGCGCTGCTGAACCAGGTCGGCAGCCTTGTGATACATCTCCTCGATGCGGGCGGGGTGAATGCGGCCGTCGGCGATGAGGTTCTCGAGGGCAACACGAGCGGTCTCACGACGGACCGGGTCGAAGCTCGAAAGAACGACGGTCTCGGGCGTATCGTCGATCACGAGGTTGACACCGGAAACCTGCTCGAAGGTCCGGATGTTGCGACCCTCGCGACCGATGATACGGCCCTTGAGGTCATCAGAGGGAATGTGCACGGAGGTAACGGTGACCTCGGCTGTGTGGTCGGCAGCGCAGCGCTGAATCGCCAGGGACAGAATCTCCTGGGCGGTCTTGTGGCACTCGGCGCGAACCTGCTGCTCGGACTCGCGAATGATCGTGGCAGCCTCGTGGGTGACCTCGCCGCGAACCTTATCGAGGAGCTCCTTGTGGGCGTCCTCGCGGGTCAGGTCGGCGATACGCTCGAGCTCGGAGGTCTGCTTGGCGCAGAGCTCCTCGAGCTCGCGGGAGCGCTTCTCGACTTGACCGGCCTGGCTGGACAGCTGGTGCTCACGCTTGTCGAGAGCGTCGTTTCGGCGATCAAGGGACTCCTCGCGCTGCATCACACGGTTCTCGAGCGTACGAATCTCGCTCTTACGCTGCTTGTCCTCGGCCTCGGCGGCCTGCTTGTTCTTGATGATCTCCTCTTTAGCCTCGAGCAGAGCCTCTTTTTTGAGGGTCTCGGCCTGACGCTTAGCATCACCGATCAGGGACTCAGCCTGTGCGTGTGCCGACTGGATCTTTTCGTCGGCCTCGTGAAGACTACCCTGCTTGGCGGTGCGCATGTAGGCAATGGCGGCGATGGCACCCAAAACGATGCCAACGAGCGCTGCGATGATAGGCATGCTCACTCCTTTTTATGGATTCGTTACACAACAAAGCGAACCGTCCTTATGAACGGCTCGCGACATTTGAGTAATATGGGCGCAGCTTATGCGGGTCGGATACAGATAAACATATAAACAAACTCATCACAGATGAGCACATATCACAAAGCAAATGACAGTGTTTATCGTACGTTGAACCACAACAACTGTCAAATAAATGGCCCCGGCACGGCGGCTAAAACGCGGTGAACGGCAGGGCCACAAAACGCATACGCCTAAACCGCACATTCCTCGCGTTCGGCATCGAGACGTGCCTTAACAGCATCGGCGGCGATGTGATACGAGAAGCCTTTGCCCATCAAAAACCGAACCAGTTTTTCGAATCCGCGCGTCTCTGGAACACGACGCTTGGCGAGCAGGGCTGACGCACGCGCCAAATCGTCTTCGACGGCAAAATAATCCTCGGGATAACCGGGAATGTCATCGAGCACGACATGACGGCGCTTGAGCTCGGTCTCGATTTTGCGCTGTCCCCAACCGCGCCGCTTGCGCTCCTCGATAAAGTACGAGCAAAAGCGGCTCTCGTCTAAAAAACGATACTCGGTGGCGCGCTCGACGGCGAAATCGATCGCAGGCTGGTGAAAGCCGTAGCGAGCCAGCTTGTCACGGACCTCACCCGTCGCATGGTCGCGGCGCGATAACATCTCGGTCACCATGGTAAGTGCACATTTACGCTCAATGAGCTGCACCGCCTCACGGAAGTTGTCCCAATCACAGGGAAGATCGGGGCGGTTTTTGACATACAGCCGCGCGACCCGCACGGGAATCCAAATCGACCGTTCAAAACCGCCCTCAAGCTCACAATCGATATGTGCGCAAGGCTTTTTGGACGCATACCCGCTCGAGAACGAGGAGGCCGCCTTCTTATCGGGAAAGACGACCGTGGCCTCGGTCACCGTATACGACATGAGCGTAACCGCTACTCGTCGTCATCATCGAGCATGGCGGACCCATCGATGGCGTAAAGCTCGTCAAACTCCTCAGGCGCAGGCTGATCGGTCAGCTCGACCTCGGACGGAGCATCGTCATCAAACTCAAGTCCACAGGCAAGGCGGACCTTATGCTCAATCTCGTCCTGTCTCTTATACACATCTGACGCTGCCGACGACTCCTTACGTGTAGA
>URNK01000095.1 GCA_900549195.1 uncultured Collinsella sp. | reverse complement strand
GCTGTGCGCCTGTTCTTCGGGATCTTCTACCTCTTCCATTACCGTCGCCGGCTCCACGACCTGCCTTCCTATCGCCGAGATTGCGGCCGAGGGCTTTAAGGAGGAGACCGGCATCGACGTGCTCGTTTCCGGTTTGGGTTCTTCCGCTGGCATCGAGGCCGTCAGCGCCGGCACGGCCGATATCGCCAGCTCCTCCCGTGGACTCAATGCCGACGAACAGGATTTGGGCCTGACTCCCATCGTCATTGCCCACGACGGTATCGCGGTCATCGTGAACGACGATAACCCGGTCGATAACCTCTCGACCGAGCAGCTCCGCGATATTTACGCCGGCAAGATCACCAACTGGAAAGAAGTCGGTGGCGAGGACCTGAAGATCCAGGTCATCAACCGAGATGAGGCGTCCGGTACGCGCGAGGCCTTCCGTACCATCGTGATGGACGGCACGGCGTTCGATCGCCGCTCGGCTGTTCTTTCGGGTACGGGCCAGGTGCGCGACGTGGTATCTCGTTCGCGCGGTGCCATTGGCTACATTTCGCTGGGCTTCGTCGATAGCCTCAACGCCAAGACCTCGGTCAAGGCCGTCTCGGTCAATCATGTTGAGGCGTCCGAGAAGACGGTCGCGAGCGGCGGCTATCCCATCTCGCGCGACCTTTATTTCTTTGTTAAGGGCGCACCTTCGCAGCAGGCGCAGGATTACATCGACTACGTGACGTCCGAAAAGATGGACAAGCAGATTCGCGAGGCGGGCTTTATCCCCGTCACCAACGACGAGAAGGGGAGTGAGTAGCATGGAAGCACAGGAAAACTCCCAGACTGATCAGAATGTTCAGACGCCCAAGAAGCGCGAGCTGGCGCTCGTATCGCACAGTACCTATATCAAGGAGAAGGCGCTGCAGTGGATCTTCTTTGCCTGCGCGTTCTTGGCGGTCGTTACCGTCATCCTGATTTTTGTCTTTACCACGTACTCGGCGCTGCCCGTCTTTACTGACATCGGTCTGGCGGACTTCTTTAGCTTTACGTGGGCGCCTTCCGAGGGCCACTACGGCATCTTGTCGCTGCTTGCCGGCTCGGGTCTGGTGACCGTCGGTGCGCTCGCCATGGGCGTGCCGCTGGGCGTGGGTACGGCCGTTTACCTGGTCGAGATTGCCAGCAAGCGCGTGCGCAAGCTCATCAGCCCCGCCGTTGACCTGCTGGCGGGCATACCCTCCATCATCTACGGCTTCTTTGGCATGATCATCATCCGCCCGTTTATCGCACAACTGACCGGCGGCCTTGGTTTTGGTGCGCTGACGGCGTGGTTTGTGCTCGCCATCATGATCGTCCCTACCATCACCACGCTCACCATCGATGCTCTCAATTCCATTCCCATGGGCATTCGCGAGGCATCGTATGCCATGGGCGCCACCAAGTGGCAGACCATCTATAAGGTCGTGCTACCTGCCGCGAAGCTGGGTATCGTTGATGCCATCGTGCTGGGTATGGGCCGTGCCATCGGCGAGACCATGGCCGTGCTCATGGTCGTAGGTAACGCCCCGGTTATTCCCGACAGCATTGCGAGCCCCATCTCGACGCTCACGAGCCAGATTGCGCTCGACATGAGCTATTCCTCGGGTCTGCACCGCTCGGCGCTGTTCGGCATGGGTGTGGTCCTGTTTATCATCTCCGCCACGCTGGTGGGCATCGTCCGTCTGATTTCCAAGAAGAAGAGGGGGTAGGCTATGTCCGATTCCGTTGACACGACGGTCGATACGACCTCGTCGCGCGAGCGCATCAAGCGTGCCCTTTCCCACGGCAAGAAGGGCCGCATCAACAAGGACCTGTCCAACAAGATCATGCTTGGCGTGTTCCGTGCCGCTGCCTACATCACCACGCTGGTGCTGGTCGCTATCATCGCCTACGTGGTCATCAACGGCCTGCCACACATCTCGCTCGACTTTATCTTCGGTTGGCCCCAGGGTGTCAACGCCGAGGGCGGCATTTGGCCTACGATCGTCTCGACCGTCTACGTGACGGCGCTCGCCATGCTTATCTGCACGCCGATCGCTGTGCTGGCAGCCGTCTATCTGGCCGAGTACGCCAAGCAGGGCAAGGTCGTCGAGCTCATTCGCTACGCTGCTGACGCTTTGGCCTCGGTGCCCTCCATCGTTATGGGCCTGTTTGGCTACGCCTTGTTTGTCGAGGCTATGGGCCTGGGCCTTTCGATGGTCTCGGCCGCCCTGGCGCTCGCGCTCTTGATGCTTCCCATCGTCATGCGCACCACCGAAGAAGCCATTCGCGCCGTTCCGCGCTATATCCGTTGGGGCGCGTACGGCCTGGGCGCTACCAAGTGGCAGGTCGTCTCCAAGATCGTGCTTCCTTCGGCCTTTGGCCGCATTGCCACGGGCATCGTCCTTGCCATCGGCCGTGCCATCGGCGAGACCGCCGTGGTGCTCTACACCATGGGCCAGGCCATCAATCTACCTATTTCGCCGCTCGATTCCGGTCGTCCCATGACCGTTCACCTGTACCTGCTTGCCAACGACGGCATCAACATGAACGCAGCCTACGGCACCGCGCTCTTGCTGATGGTGATCATTTTGGCCTTCAACCTGTTTGCGCGCTTCCTGTCGCGCAAGCGTCGCTAGTTAAGGAGTCCCATGTCCGTTTATCAGTCCGCTCCCGCGTTGGAGCAAGCGGCCATTACGGCCAAGGATTTCAACTTTTGGTACGGTGACTTTCATGCGCTGACGGGGCTCGACCTCAACATCGCCAAAAACGCCATCACCTCGTTTATTGGCCCTTCGGGCTGCGGCAAATCGACGTTTTTGCGCTGCATCAACCGCATGAACGACCTGATCGAGGGCACGCGCATCGAGGGCACCATGACGCTCGACGGCAACGATATCTATGCCGAGGGTGTCGACCCGGTCGATCTCCGTCGTCGCGTGGGCATGATCTTTCAGCAGCCCAACCCGTTTCCTAAATCCATCTACGAGAATGTCGCCTTTGGCCCTCGTCTGCAGGGCGTGACTAGCAAAAGTGACCTCGATGACATCGTGGAAGAATCGCTCAAGCGCGCCAACCTCTGGAAAGAGGTATCCAATCAGCTCAACAAGGATGGTTTGGCACTCTCGGGCGGTCAGCAGCAGCGTCTGTGCATCGCGCGCGTGCTCGCGGTGCAACCCGATGTCCTCCTGATGGACGAGCCCTGCTCCGCCATCGACCCCACGTCCGTCTCTAAGGTCGAGGATCTGATGGCCGAGCTGGCGCCCGAGATGACGATCATCATCGTCACGCATTCAATGCAGCAGGCAGCTCGTATTAGCGACTACACCGCATTCTTCTTGCAGGAAGTTGCCGGCGAGCCCGCCACGCTCATCGAGTATGGTCAAACCGACGCGATCTTCACCAGTCCGGTGGACTCGCGGACGGAAGACTATATCACCGGCCGCTTTGGCTGATCGGTGTGACTAGTCCCAAGCTGATCGGACCTGGTCCGGTGTATATTCACTGTGCGGGCGGCATGACCGCACCCAACTGATTGGAGTGAACCATGCGCAAACTGTTTTCCCGTCAGCTCGTCGAGGCCCGTCACGAGATGCTGAGCATCTATGAGGCCGTCGATCTGGCCCTCCACGATGCCGTTAAGGCCTATGTGACCGACGACCGCAAGCTCGCCACCAAGACCAAGAAGCGCACGCTTTCGATTGACGCGCGCTGCGCTAACCTGGAGGCCGTGTGCTACAACCTGATCGCCACGCAGTCACCGGTCGCCTCCGACTTCCGCTTGCTGCAGACGATTATCTACGTCGACTTTAACCTGCAGCGCATGACCGATAAGGTTCGCCAGATCTGCCGCGCCACGCGTCATATGATCAAGGCCGACATCTCGCTGCCCCAGGAGCTCGTCGGTACGGTCGAGGCCGAGGCTGAGGCCGTCTACCAGGTGCTGGGCTCTTCGCTTTCTGCGCTCGTCACTAACGACATGTCCATCATCTGCAGCCTGGCCGTCGAGGACGAGCCGGTGCATGCGGCGTACGAGAAGTTCTTCCGCACCTTTAACCGCATGGACACGGGCGATTTTATGGACGACGACAGCAACTATGACGACCTGCGCCGCGCCATCATGGTTTCGCGCTACCTCGATCGCATCGCCTCGATTTCCATCGATGCCGCCTGCCGTCTGACCTTCCTGTTGACTGGTCAGCGCATGAATGCCGGCGATATCGCCCGCACTGATGAGGATGAGCTCGAGAGCATGCGCGTGCCTTCGGGCGAGGGTGTTATCATGAGGCCCGCCGTCGACGCTCGCTACGTTGCCAAGGTGTCCGCTAACGAGGTCAGCGAGGGTCTTCGCTACCTGCTCGATCATCTTGAGGATGAGGACGATGGCGAGGACGACGAGGAGTAAGTAACCCCGTTCGTCGAAAGATTGTAAATACCTAAGTGAGCGCGGCCTTGCACATGCGGGGCCGCGCTCTTGCGTTAGCATGGGACTACTTGTTTGGCTGTCAGCGGAGGCGATTGGCAATGGATAACTATTTGGACTTGATGCGCGCTCGCCGCGAGCAGATTCTGGAACGTTTTTATGCGGCGCTCGATCGCGCGGGCCGTCCCCACGACGCCGCGCGCCTCATTGCCGTGTCCAAGACCGTTGGTGTCGATGAGACCGTTGCCGCCATCCAGGCGGGGTATCGCCATTTTGCCGAGAACCGCCCGCAGGAGCTGGTTCGCAAGCTCGCGGGTCTGGCGGAGCATCCGGAGCTGCCCGAGGTGCGCTTCGATATGATCGGCAACCTGCAGACCAATAAGATCAATGCGGTGCTGGGCTCAGCCGAGCTGATCCACTCGGTGGGTTCGCTGCATCTGGCGCAGGCGATCTCGAGCCGTGCTGTTCGCAAGATTGAGGCAGGCGAGCTCGTCGGCCCCCAGCGTGTGCTCATTGAGGTCAATGTGAGTGGTGAGGAGTCGAAGGGAGGCTTTTCACCCGATGAGATTCGCGCCGCCGCGGGTGAGCTTGCAGAACTTGAGGGAATTTGCGTACAGGGGCTTATGACTATGGCGCCCCGGGGGAATAAGGATGTGGCACGCCGCACCTTTGCGGGGCTTCGTGAGCTGAGGGATGAGCTGGAGGCGGCGCATCCCGATTTGAACCTGCCTGAGCTTTCCTGCGGTATGAGCGAGGACTTTGAGTCTGCCCTTGAGGAGGGCTCTACGCTCGTTCGCCTGGGCAGGGTAGTATTTAGCCCGGAGTTTGCAGTAAAATAAGGCTCTGAAGTGCGCACTGATTATCGGGGCGCCTGCACTAAACCGCGAGAGGACACAACCATGGGCTTCCTTGACGAGATTAAAAATAAGATGCACCTGGGCGGCCAGCAGGGTTACGACCAGGGTTATGGCCAGGACGACGACTACGGCTACGATGACGGCTACGACGATGGCTATCAGAACAACGGCTACAGTGGTGCTTCGGGCGAGGGCTTCTACACCCAAGACGAGCCGAGCAACGGCCTGCTTGGCCAGACGCGCCGCGGTGAAGCTGAGTCGGTTGCCGTGTATACGCGCTCCGGTCAGCTGGTCGGCGATGACTCCCGCCATGCCACGACGTATAACCCGCCTTCGCGCTCGCAGGACAGTGTTGCGAGCGGTTATCGTCCTGGTGCCTATGACACGCCGTCGAGCTACGCCGAGAATGCCCGCGCCCGTGCCGCCGCTGCACCCGCGCCTGCACCGAGCGATGCCTCGGCCTATGCGAGCAATATCATCAACGCCACGCCGCAGCTGCCGGCCTATGTCCTGCGCCCCGAGAGCTATGACGACGTGGAGACCGTGGTGCGCCGCGTTCGCACCAAGCAGCCTGTCGCACTGATTTTTGTGGGCGTACGCACCGAAGTTGCCAAGCGCGTCTTGGACTTCTCTTACGGCTTTGCCTGCGGTCTGGGTGCCACGGTCAAGGAGGTGGGCGACCGCGTGTTCATGGTGCTGCCCGCCGGTTGCGAGGTCAAAGATTCCGATCTCAAGAAGCTTCGTGCCGACGGCTACCTTAAGTAAAGACAAGACGAGGAGATTCCCATCAACATCTACACTATCGTCCAGCTGGTCAACACGCTGTTCAACTTCTATTCCACGCTCATTGTCGTCTACTGCTTTATGACGTGGATTCCCATGAAGCAGGGTGGTTTGCTTCAGGATATTGCCGCGGTGCTTGATAGCGTGTGCGGTCCGTGGCTCAACCTGTTCCGTCGTTTCATCCCGCCGATGGGCGGTATCGATTTTTCGCCTGTCGTTGCGATTATTGCGTTGCAGTTGGTGCAGAGGCTGGTTCTGCAGCTTCTTATAGGTATACTCGTGTAGAACTGACTTAGTAACTTACGTCGGGCGTGTAGCGCCGAGGCGATGAAAAAGGAGACTTGTTATGGCTATTACCCCTGCAGACATCCAGGCTCAGACTTTCTCTGAGGCCAAGCGTGGCTACGATCCTGCTGAGGTCGACGTCTTCTTGGAGACGCTGTCCTCCGAGGTTGACGCTATGCTCGCTAAGATCGTCGACCTTAAGGGTCGTCTGACTGCTACCGAGCAGCAGCTTGCCGATGCGCAGGCTCAGCTTGCCCAAGCTCAGGATGCCACCGCCCAGGCCGTTCCTGCCGCCCCCGTGGCTGCTCCCGCCCCTGACTTCTCCGCTCAGGAGCGCCAGATTTCCGCTGCCCTGATCGCTGCCCAGCAGACCGCTGAGACCATCGTCAACGATGCCAACGAGAACGCTGAGCGTATCCGCAACGAGGCTGACGCCAAGGCCCGCGACTGTCTCTTATACACATCTGACGCTGCCGACGACTCCTTACGTGTA
>URNK01000094.1 GCA_900549195.1 uncultured Collinsella sp. | reverse complement strand
GAGCGCTAGTCTCGTGGGCTCGGAGATGTGTATAAGAGACAGGAGCAGAGCGCCCTCAACCGTCAGGGCATCACCGAAAACGCCCGTCGCGTCAAAGAACTCGAGCAAGAGGTGGCCGAGCTCAAAGCCCTCGTCGCCAAGCTCGTGGACGAGCGCTAGAAGCGGACGGCCACCGACAACATTGACGCCAGCACAAAAGGCGCGCCGGGGAATCCGCCCCCGGCGCGCCTTCTTTTCGATGTGACATGCGGGACCGCCCCCTTTGCCACCTTATGCGAACTGGCTTAGGTAGAGGTCGGCATAAGCGCCCTCGGCAGCCAGCAGCTCCTTGTGCGTACCCTGCTCGATGATATTGCCATGATCCATGACCAGGATGAGGTCGGCATCGACGATCGTCGACAGACGGTGCGCGATCACAAAGCTCGTGCGCCCGCGCATGAGCGCGTCCATGGCGCGGCCGATGGCGAGCTCGGTGCGCGTGTCCACACTCGACGTCGCTTCGTCCAGGATGAGGATCGCCGGGTTGTTGAGCAGCACGCGCGCGATGGTCAGCAGCTGACGTTGGCCCTGGCTGATGCTCTCGGCATCGTTAGCCACACGCGTGTCGTAGCCCTGCGGCATAGTGCGCACAAAGAAGTCGACCTGAGCGGCACGTGCGGCCGCGACAATCTCCTCGCGCGTCGCCTCGGGACAGCCGTAGGCGATGTTTTCGGCAATCGTGCCATCGAACAGCCAGGCGTCCTGCAGCACCATGCCAAACTGCTGCCGTAGCTCGCCGCGGTCCATGCGGCTCGTATCCACGCCGTCGAGCGTAATACGCCCGCCGTCAATCTCGTAGAAGCGCATGAGCAGGTTGATGAGCGTCGTCTTGCCCGCGCCCGTGGTTCCCACCACGGCAATCTTCTGGCCCGGCTCGGCGGTAAACGACACGTCGTGCATAAGCGGCTTGTCGGGCGAATAACCAAAGCGCACGTGCTCAAAGGAGACGCGACCCTCAACGCGACCCGGCAGCTTGGCGGCCTCGTCCGGCAGCGGATCGGCCTCCATCTCGGGCTCATCGAGCAGGTCGAACACGCGCTCCGCACTCGCCAACGCGCTCTGCAGCGAGTTGAAGGTAAACGACAGCTGCGTCATGGGTTCGGACGCCTCGTAGATAAACTGGAAGAACGCCTGGAACACGCCGACGGTCATGTGACCGGCAACCAGCATGCTGCAGCCCACCAGCGCGATCACGATCTGCGCCAAACGGCCGATAAAGCGCACCGCAGGGCCGACGGCATTGATCATAAAGTCGGCCTTGGCACTCACGCGTGCCAGCTCGCCCGAGGCCTGGTGCACCTCGGCAGAACTTTGGCGTTCGCGGTTAAACGCGCGGATCACCAGACGGCCCGAATAGCCTTCCTCGACCGCACTCGTAATCTTGGACACCCACTCCTGGCGCTCGCCCGTCACATCGTGTGTGCGGCGCGAGACGACCTTCGTCACCAGCAGCGACAGTGCCGTAAAGAACAGAAAGACGAGCGTAAGCTGCACGCTGAACACGAACATCACGCTCACAGCACCAACAACCGTGCCGATCGACACGAGCAGCTGCAGCAATCCGCGCTGCATGCTCTCGGACATCTTGTCCAGGTCGTTGGTCGCGCGGCTGACGACCTCGCCGGGACGATGCGCGTCAAAATAGGCGAGCGGCAGACGGTTGAGCTTTTGCGCGATGCGGTTGCGCAGGCGCAGATTGAGACGCTCAGCGACGCTCGACATCAAAAAGCTCTGGAGCGCATAGAACGAGGCAGCGGCAGTCCAGATCATAAAGTAGACGAAAATGGTCTTGCCGCAGTTCTCCCAGGTGATGCTGAAAGTGGTGTCGTTGGCAAACGCCACCTGAATGTGGCCCCACAGCTCATCGATCACGCGGGCGCTATATGCCGGCGCGGCGGTGTTAAAGATGACATAGAACACAATGCTCGCGAACACGATATAGAAGCGCCAATGGTCGCCGGCAGCCTCACTCCACAGGCGGCGCACCGTCGCCCAGGTATCCCGAGGCGTCTCGTCCTCGTCTTCGTCGTCCACGTCGCGCATACGCTCTGCCTCGGCGCGGGCGCGCTCGTCCTCGGCACGTTCGTTTTCCTCGTAGAGCGCTTGGCGGCGAGCCTCGCGCTCCGCCGCCTTGGCGGCTTCGTCCAGGTCGGGCGCGACGCCCGTCTCCTCGACTGTCTCTACAACCGCAGCGCCATCGACGATGCCCTGCTTCTTGAGCTCCTCGGTCATGCTACTCACCTCCCTTCATCTGCGATTCCGCGATTGCGCGGTACACCTCGCAGGTTTCCATGAGCTCGTCGTGCGTGCCTAGGCCCACGATCTCGCCGTCTTTGAGCACCACGATCTGATCGGCATGCAAAATAGTCGAGATGCGCTGGGCGATGATGAGCACCGCGGCATCGCACGTCTCGTCCTGCAGCGCATGGCGCAGTGCCGCATCGGTCTTAAAGTCCAGGGCCGAAAAACTGTCGTCGAAGATATATAGATCGGCATGCTTCATGAGTGCGCGGGCAATCGCCAGGCGCTGGCGCTGACCACCCGAGAAGTTCGTGCCGCCCTGGGCCACCGGCGTATCGAGCCCCTGGGGCTGGTCGAGCACAAAGGTGCTCTGGGCAACCTCCAGCGCATGGAGCATGTCAGCCTCAGTCGCGTCTTCGTTGCCAAAGCGCAGGTTGCTCGCCACCGTACCCGAGAACAGCCATGCCTTCTGCGGCACATAGGCGATACGCCCGCGGATGTCGTCTTGCGAAAGGTCGCGCAGATCGATGCCATTCAGGCGAATGGCGCCCTTCGTGGCATCGTGGAAGCGAAGCAAGAGCTTGGCCACCGTCGACTTGCCCGAACCCGTCGAGCCTACAATCGCCGTGGTCTGGCTACGGCGACAGGCAAAGCTCAGGTCGCACAGGGTATCCTCGTCGGCATCGTCAAAACGGAACGACATGTGGTCGAACACGGCCACCGCGTCGGCACCGTCAACAGACTCCGCCGCGCACGTGTCCAGCGTGCGCTTGCCGTCCACGATGCTCGGCTCAATCTCCAACACCTGCTGCGCACGGTTCAGGCATGCGGCGGCGCGTGGGAGCGTCAGAATCACCATCTGCGCCGTCATCACAAAGAACAGGATCAGGATCGCGTACTCCAGCACGGCCGAGATGCTACCGATTTGCATGGCGTGGACGCCCACGCGGTTGCCGCCCACCCACAGCACCGCCACCTCGGCGATATTCATCAAAAAGAAGCTGGAGCTGTCGAGACCCACAAACAGGTGGTTGACCTTGATGGCATTGGCCGCGTAATCGCTAAACACCTCGTCCAGGCGCTGCTCCTCGTGGCGCTCCTTGTTAAATGCGCGGATGACGCGCACGCCCACGATGTTCTCGCGCAGCACCACGTTCATGCGGTCGATAAAGCTCTGCAGGCGCATAAAGATCGGCGCGGCGTTGGCAACGGTAAAGACCGCCGCCACCAGCACGATCGCAACCACCACGCCCAGCAGCGTACCCATGGCGGGATCGATGAACCAAGCAAAAATGATGCCTGCCACGGCCAAGAACGGCACCGGCAGCACCAGCTGAATCGTCTGAAGGACAGCTTGCTGAATCACGTTGATGTCGTTGAGCGAGCGCGTGATCATCGAACCCGTGCCAAAGCGCTCAAAGTCGCTGGCGGACAGCTCGAGCGACTTGTCGTACACGGCATTGCGGATATCGCAGGCCACGTTGGCGGCCAGGCGCGCCGAAAGATAGCAGCCCAGCACCGTGCCGCCGCTGGCCATGCCGGTCGCGATAAGCATGTACAGGCCGTTGCGTAATATATAGTCGACATCACCCGTGGTAATACCGGTGTTGACCATGTTCGCCAGCATCGTGGGAACCAACAGCGTACCGACGTTATCTATCAGCACCGCAAACAGCGTCACCGCAATCAGACCGCGGTACGGCCTCATAAACCTCATTAAGAGTCGCATGCGTCCCCCTCGCCCTTATCGTCAGTCTCGTTCTCGGCGGCCACTTGCCGTTTAAATGCCTCGCACTCTTCGTTAAGAACATGGGAGAACTTACCGACCAAGCGCATGATCTCGCACTGTTCCCACGGCTCGAGCGCCTCGAATGCCTGTTGCTCGGCTTTTTGCGCCGGCAACGCGTAGCGCTTGGCAAACCGCACGCCTTCTTCGGTCAGTCGTACAACCTTGTTTTTACGACTGCCCTCGGCAAACCCCAACGTCGCAAGCCCTCGCGCCCTAAGCGTTTTAATCGCCGAATTGATGGTCTGTTTGCTGTAGAACCATTCACTCGTCAGCCGACTCACGGCAACGCTTCCGCCCGCTGCACTCGTGTCGACGAGCATCCAGTAGGCGCAGTCCGAAAGGCCGCAGGCGCGCGAGAACTCCGAATAGATATGGTCGAGTCCATTGAGCAACCGATCGAAGTCGACCAGCGTAACCGCACTATTCATCTATCCCACCATTCAATTGTCCGATTTTTGACCAATTATGTGTCTCTAGATTAGTCCGAGTTTTGACTATCGTCAACAGGCTCTCCGCAAATGCGTGCATTTTTATGGCCTATCGGCAGAAAAAGACCGCCGGCGCGGGGGCGGCGCCAGCGGTCACGTGAAAATCGGGTTTTATTGCCTGTTAAGCGGCGACGGCCTCATAGACCGTAGCGCCCGAGAAGCTGTCATGCAGGCTCTTGCCGGCAATCCACGGCAGCTCGACGACCTCGCAGACCGTGTTGACCAACTCAGAACAGTCAGTAAAGTGGCCCTTGTCGTTGAGGGCCTCGCAATCCTGAACACGCCAATAGCCATCGGTGTGCGTGATGTAGTACTCGTGATCGTTGATCGACACGAAAGCGCGCGTCTTGGAACGCAGCAGCTTCAGAAATCCTTCGAAATCGGTCTCGACGACATCTCCAGCCTGGAACATGATGTTACCTCCTGGCCCGGCGCCACCACGGCGCATTGATAAACGTTGGTACTCCTTTAGTAAAACCTTTATCAGAGGTTATGCGTTCGTCATTTAGGCAAGTGGTAAAAAACCGCAGGGTAGACGGGATAAAACGTTTAACCATCCCATTTGTTTGTCACATTCTGAAGGTACTTTTATGCAAACCTACTTTCCCAATTGGAATCTATCCTTTTGGCCGGGCAATTGACCGTCTATCGTTTGAGCCCGACGGGTATGAACGGGGCATCTGCAACGCCACCGCAAGGAGACACCATGGAGACTATCGAAGCACTCATTCACCGCCGCAGCTGCCGCAACTACAGCGATCGTCCCGTCGAGGCTGAAAAGCTTGCACGTATTATCGAAGCCGGCCAATATGCACCGAGCGGCATGGGCCGCCAGCCGGTGACATTTGTCGCCGTCACCGACCCCGCGACCGTCGAGCGTCTCTCACAGCTCAACGCCCAGGTCATGGGCAGCAACAGCGACCCCTTCTACGGTGCCAAGACCGTTGTGGTGGTGCTGGTTGACCGCAGCGTGCCCACCCATCTGGAAGACGGCTCGCTCGCCATGGGCAACTTGCTCAACGCCGCCTATGCACTGGGTGTCGATTCGTGCTGGATTCACCGCGCGCATGAGGTCTTTGACTCGCCCGAGGGCCTGGAGCTGTTGGCCAGCTGGGGCCTGCCCGCCGACGGCAGCCTGCGCGGTGTCGGTAACTGCATTTTGGGCTACGCCGAGGACACGCTACCCGAGGCAAAGCCGCGCCGCGACAACGTGGTGTACGTTAGGTAGCGCAGGAGTGTCCCAAACTGCCGGCAGAAAAGGAACGTCCCCTTCTGCCGGCAAGCTATGTTGATATTTGAGTTGTCGTCGCTTCGCTTGTCTGGGTCGTTTCGGCGTCGTCGCCTTGCTTGTCTTCGTCCTTTTGCACATCGGCGATGGTGGAGGCCGCCGCAACGATACCGCGCTGGGGCGCGACGCTCGTCTGGGCCTGAGCGCCCTCGACAACTTCTGTACCTACATGCGCGAGCTCGGGCGATTTAAACATTGCGTCCAAGTTGGCGCCACCGCCGGCATATCCGAGCGCAGCGAGCGCGATGACGATCACTGCAACGGCGGCCACGATCGGCACGTAGCGATGCCAGCCGGCGGGATTGAGCCCGCTGCGGCGAGCCGCCCCGCGGCTGATGTAGCCGAGCGTTCCGTCGTGCTTGAGCTTTGAGCCCACCACGCGTTTGCGGCCCCACAGCGAGGACTCTGCCTGCATTGCCAAGCGGGCGCTTGCCGAAGGATAGCCGTATTTAGTGCGCTTGAACGAGCCATCAAACCCCGAGGCGTGTTTGCCCCACGTCACCGATGTTGTGCGTCGGTTGACCGGCGCGGCACTCCGCCTTCTGCGGCTCGGTTTTGAAGTCTCAGCCATATGCCCTCGCACGCCGTAACCAAATCGAAACAATAACGCTTTGGACTGTAGCACACGCGTCGCGTGCGGTCACGGGCGCCTCGCTCAACGGTCATCGTCCTTCAGCAAGCGCCACAGCGTTGTACGGCTTATGCCCAGCACCTCCGCCGCACGGGTTCGGTTGCCGTGGAGATGGTCTACAACCAGATGCGCGATATCTCGCTCGGTATCGGCCAGCGGTCGCAGGATATACAGGTCACTTTCAAGCGTCGGGGCGCCAAAGGTTGCGGTCTTAATCACGTCCTCTTGGGCGAACACTTCCTCCGCCACAGCGCGGTCCACCGTGCCCGTCCCCACCAATATATACAGTCGTTCCGAGACCTCGCGGAGCTGCAGATAGTTGCGCGGCCAGCGGTAAGCATCGAGCGTCTTCGTCGCCGCGGCAGACAGCGTGGGCGCTGCCGTCCCAAATGCATCAGCGAGATATTCCAAATAGCTGT
>URNK01000093.1 GCA_900549195.1 uncultured Collinsella sp. | reverse complement strand
CGAGATGAGCGCTAGTCTCGTGGGCTCGGAGATGTGTATAAGAGACAGAGCGTGCGCGGCTCGCCGGCAGCATTGCAACCGGCCGGCTCAAAGCGCACCAGACGGCCGCCACGGCTATCGGTGACAAAGTCGATGACCTCGGCCGTCAGCACCACGGGCGCGCCCTCGGGCGCATGGGCGCCACCGGCGCGATACTCAATCTGAGCACCGGGCTTCAGACGCTTGCCCGGCTTGACCAGACACTCCCAAACATGGCCCAGCGGGTCAACATCCTCGCGGCGCTTGAGCAGCAGCGTCTCGACCACGCCATCCGAGCCGGCTTTGCGACCAATCAGGCGGGCCGGCATCACGCGCGTCTTGTTGATGACGAGCACATCGCCCGGCTCGATATAGTCGATGATGTCGCGGAAGATGCGGTGCTCAACGGTGCCGCCGTGCTCCAGCGGCGTTCCCGCCTGAGAGCCCTTGCGATCCACCACCAGCAGACGACAGGAGTCGCGCGGCTCGGCAGGAGCCTGGGCAATCAGTTCCTCGGGAAGGTTGTAGTCAAAATCATCGGTACGCATAGACACGTCGGATACTCCTTATATAGCTAAAGTCCGCTCTACATCCTAGCAGGCTGACGTCCCAAATGAACTACTTTTTGGCGGCTTTGCGCTCGTCGCGGATACGGGCGCGGTCCATGGCCGCCTCGACAGCCGAGAAGCGGCAACCACAGTAGTTCTGCCGATACATGCCAAGCTCGCGCGAGCGACGCGTGGCCTCGGGATAATACGGACGAAAATCGCGAATCACCGGAGTGAGACCGCGGGCGGCGGCCAGACGCTCCAACACATCATTACAGGTATCAAACAGCTGATACGGCGAGACGGCGAGCGTCGTACCCACATATTCGAACCCGCGCTCCCGGGCCACGCGGCAGGCCTCGGCCAGGCGTAGGGCATAGCACGCGCGACAGCGACGGGGTCGATCGGCGCCCAGCGGGGCCACGCCGGCCTCCCAGCGCTCGCGGTCCTCCCCCGCCTCGATGAGCTCGATGTCGCCATCGGCACACCACCGGCGCAGCTCGTCCAAGCGGCGCTGCCATTCTTCGCGCGGCTGAATATTGGGGTTGGTCCAGCAAATCGTGGGCTCAAACCCTTCCTCACGCAGCAGGCGAACCGGCTCCAGTGAGCACGGCGCACAGCAGGCGTGCAACAACAACGGCTTCATCAACATCCCCTCCCCCACAATAAGTAGTCTTTTTGGGACGGGGCTATTTTGACTACTTTTGACGTAAAGCAGTCAAAAATACTCATCTCCAAAAAGTAGTCAAAATAGCCCCGTCCCAAAAAGACTACTGACCAAAAAAGCGCACGCCAAAGGACGTGTCCTCGCAGGCGACAATGCGGCGGTCGCGCAAAATGGTCCGCACGTAATACCAGTCGCCCACACAGCCCGACAAATGCAAACCAGCCGCCAGGTAGCACAGCAGCGGATAGCCCGAGAACGCAAGCCCCAGGGCAAACGTTGTCGTCACAACAACCGTCGGCGCTAGGCAAATGACCATGTACCGCCGGCGCGAATACACCACGCCCTCGGCGCAGGCGTAAATCATGCAGGTTTCGAGATTTGCCCCAAAGGTCACCCGAGCACCGGCGGGCGCAAACAGCTTAAAGAACACCGCATGCACCAGCTCGTGCACGGCAAATGACGCCGCCGAAACCGCAGTCAAACCGACTATCCAGCCCAAAACGGCCGTCCAACCGCCCGCGTCAGCCGCATCCAAGTCCGCGGGCCCACCCAGCAGCATAAACACCGACACCAGGCACACGGCAAATGCGCCGAGCACGACCATCCCCCACACAAAGCAGGCGTGCAGAAAATCCTCGTCCTCAAACGCATGTATGTTGGAAATCTCATTCATAGCATCTTAGGATAGCGCCCCTGCCACGTACCCGTCCGCATGTGCGATAATGTCGAACGATATGCACGAATTGACCACCGCGTCGCCAGGCCTTGCGCCCGGCCGCGCCCTTACTATATGCGAAGGAGTCCCATGGCATCCAAATACTCCATGAACGACCGTCCCAGCTGGCCTCGCCGCGCCATCGTTACCGCCGGCGAGCCCTACGGCAACAAGGGCCTTCACTTTGGCCACGTCGGCGGCGTCTTTGTCCCGGCCGACTTCTTCGCCCGCTTCCTGCGCGACCGCCTGGGCCGCGAGAATGTCATCTTCACCTCGGGAACCGACTGCTATGGCTCGCCCATCATGGAGAGCTACCGCAAGCTCAAGGAGAACGAGGGCTACGACAAGTCCATTAGCGAGTACGTCGAGTCCAACCACTCCCGCCAGGCCGCGACCCTCAACAACTACAACATCAGCTGCGACATCTACGGCGGCTCGGGCCTTGAGCCGGCGGCCCAGATCCACAACGAGGTGACCGCCGAGATTATCGAGCGCCTGCACGAGCAGGGCACCATCTCCAAGCGCTCCACGCTGCAGTTCTACGATGCCAAGGCCGGCACGTTCCTCAACGGCCGTCAGGTGATCGGCCGCTGCCCCATCCAGGGCTGCAAGTCCGAGAAGGCCTATGCCGACGAGTGCGACCTGGGTCACCAGTTTGAGCCCGAGGAGCTCATCGCGCCTAAGAGCCAGCTCACCGGCGAGGTGCCCGAGCTGCGCCCGGTCGACAACCTCTACTTCGACCTGCCGGCCTACCTCGACTTTATGAAGACCTATACCGCCAAGCTCGCCCAGAACCCGCAGGTTCGTTCCGTGGTCTCCAAGACCATGGAGGAGTGGCTGCTGCCGGCTCAGCTCTACATCCAGAACAAGTTCCGCGAGGCCTTCGATGCCGTCGAAGATCAGCTTCCCGAGCACACCGTCCTGGAGCCCGAGGGCAACAAGAGCAGCTTTACCGTCACCTTCCCCAGCTGGAAGGAGCGCGACGATGCCCACGCGGTGCTCGCCAACGGCGGCGTGCGTTTCCGCAGCGGCAAGGCGCTCGTGCCCTTCCGCATCACCGGCAACATCGACTGGGGCGTTCCGGTGCCCGAGGTCGATGGCGTCTCCGACGTCACCTGCTGGTGCTGGCCCGAGAGCCTGTGGGCGCCCATCAGCTATACGCGTACCGTGCTCGCACGCGATGCCAAGGCCGCCGGCGTGACCGAGGGCGTCGCCGCCCAGGATGCCGCCCTCATGGGCGAGCCCGCCGCCGATTCCACGCAGGTACCCGCTCCCACCTACCAGCACAGCTCGCTCGACTGGCGCGACTGGTGGTGCTCTGACGACGCTCAGATCTACCAGTTCATCGGTCAGGACAACATCTATTTCTACTGCATCGCTCAGACCGCCATGTGGGAGGCCCTGGGTTGGGACCTTACGCAGAGCACCGTCAGCGCCTGCTATCACCTGCTCTACATGGGCAAAAAAGCCAGCTCGTCCTCGCAGACGCCTCCCCCGCCGGCAGACGACCTGCTCAACCACTACACCTGCGAGCAGATGCGCGCGCACTGGCTGTCGCTCGGCCTGTCCGAAAAGCCGGTGAGCTTTAGCCCCAAGGCATACGACACGCGCGTGACCGGCAAGGACAAGGACGGCAACGAGGTACGCGCCTGCGACGACAAGCGCGTCATCGATCCGGCCCTTAAGGAGAGCGCCCTTTTGACCGGCGTCTTCAACCGCCTGGCCCGCAGCTGCTTCTACGGCGTCGCCATCAAGGAGGGCGACGAGAGCCCCTATCGCAACGGTTGCATCCCCGCCGGTGCCGCTTCTGACACCGTGGTCGAAGCCGCCCAGCAGGCAGCCCTCGCCTTTGAGCAGGCCATGTACAAGTTCGAGACGCACCGAGCGCTCGCCGTGTGCGACGACTACCTGCGCGCCGCCAACAAGCGCTGGAGCGACGCCTCCAAGGCCGCCAACAAGCTCGAGGGCGAGCCAGCCAACGCCGCCATGACGCAGGCCCTCGTCGACGCCTTTACCGAGCTGCGCGTAGCGACCGTCCTGATGCACGGTATTGTGCCGACCGGCTGCGAGCTCATCTGCGAGTACTTCGACGTCGATCCGGTCGCCTTCTTTAGCTGGGACAACATCTTTGCCTCCACGGACGAGTTCGTGGAGAGCCTGGGCGAGAAGCCCGGTGAGCACCGCGTGAAGCCGCTGCCCCCGCGCTTCGACTTCTTCAGCAAGCACGAGAGCCAGTACTAAAACAACACTCGACATGTAATGGAATGGGAAGGGAAGACGGATGTCCAAGCCGCGTCGTCGTAAGCAGAAAAAGCAGGTCAAGGCCGAGCTCAAGCTCAGGCAGTTTGCCGCTACCGAGCTTTCCGACCAACTTGCCGCCCAACACTCCGCCGCCGACCTGCCGCGCTTTATGGTCGACACGGTCGCCGGCGCCTATGCACCCGCCGATGCCGAGCTCATGATCGAGGGCTTTGGCGCCGCGGCCACACGCCCAGTCACACTGCGCGCCAACACGCTCAAGGCGACCGCCGAGGACATCGCCGCTGCACTCGACGAAGCCGGCATCGCACACCAAACCGTTACCTGGTATCCGGACGCCTTCATCCTGCCCGAAGCCCAGGTTTCCGATCTGTGGGATCTCGACATCTACCGCGACGGCAAAATCTATCTGCAGAGCCTGTCATCCATGATGCCGCCGTTGGTCCTGGGCGCCCAGACAGGCGAGGACATCCTGGACATGTGTGCAGCCCCCGGTGGCAAGACGACGCAGATCGCCGCCCTCACCCAGGGCCAGGCACACCTCACGGCCTGCGAGATGAGTATTCCCCGCGCCGAGAAGCTCGAAGCCAACCTCCACCGCCAAGGCGCAAAAAACGTGCCCGTCATGCGCATCGACGCACGCGAGCTCGACGAGTTCTTCCGCTTTGACCGCATCCTGCTCGACGCTCCCTGCACCGGCACGGGCACCGTCATCAGCGGCAACGAGAAGAGTCTGCGCGGCCTCACCGAGCAGTTGCTCGGCAAGTGCGCCCGCTCGCAGCGAGCACTTCTGGACCGCGCCATGGGAGCCCTCAAACCGGGCGGCACGCTCGTCTATTCGACTTGTTCGATCTTGCCGCAGGAAAACGAGGACGCCCTGCAAGAGGCCCTCGACAAGCACATGGACTGCGAGCTTATCCCCCTCGATGGCACGCCGAGCGAAAGTGAAACGCGCCGCGCCCAGGAAGCTGGCGAAGAGCCACGCGTCGAGAGCAACGCCCTCACCGAGGCCATCGCTGCCGGCCATGTCTCGGCCGTCGCCAACGGTATGCCCGGTACGCTGACCATTCCGCCTAGCCGCGACTTTGAGGGCTTCTACATCGCCCTGATCCGAAAACGCAGCTAGCGCACGGATTCAAAACTCAACAAACTATCTCCGTGCGCGCTTGTCCTGCTGGTCACGGTGCTGCTTAAGTGCCTCGCGTTCCTTGCGCTCGGCTCTTTTGCCCTTAATGGCCGTGACCACCAAGTAGATGACCGCGGCAGCAACGATTGCGCCCACGCACAGGCCAATCGAGCCCAACATCGCTGTGAATTCCATACCGCGTCACCTCTCTTTTAAACGGGACATTCAAGATAGCACCTCAATACCCGCCACCACAGCTCCTTCACGTTCGCCGGTCCTTCGGTCTAACGGATGGCGCGGCGGGGAAAAATCAACTCGTCAAACGATTTAGCATTCGCAATTCCGGCTGCATAGCGCCGGCCGTTATCACATAGAATCGAGCTTCCATGGATACCCTCAACGATCTAAATGAGCGCGTCGACGCCTTCGTCGGCACCAGCTCCTTCGACACGCCTGCCGCGGCAAACGGCCAAGCTCCCATCGATGTGCCCGCCGAGGTTCACGAGGACATCGTCGCCTCGGTCGATTTCTCCGAGGTCGAGCTCGCAGACGAGCTCACCGAGCCCCAGGTAGCCGTGACCCCCAACGGACTGCTCCCCATGGAGCCGATGCCCATTGACGGGCGTTTGCGCAAGGCGGCCCTCCGCATGCCCGACGAGATCGAGGAGGCCAGCGGCTTTACGCTCTTCGGCCGTCGTATCAAATCGCTCATCTACACCACCGATGTCGCGGTTATCCGCAACTCCAACGCCGACGCCGTCTTTGCGGTCTACCCTTTCACGCCGCAGCCCGCCATTACGCAGGCACTGTTGACCGTCGCCGAGTGCCCGGTCTTTGTAGGCGTGGGCGGCGGAACTACGACCGGTAAGCGCTCCGTGCAGATGGCAGCCGTCTCCGAGATGCAGGGCGCGGCAGGCTGCGTGGTCAACTCCCCCGCCACTGCCGAGATGGTCGAGCACATCACCAACATCGCCGACATCCCCGTCATCGCCACGGTCGTACGTTGCGACGATGATGCGCATGCCAAAGTGCGCGCCGGAGCCAAGATTCTCAACATCGCCGCCGGCAAAAACACGCCCCAGGTCCTGCGTGAACTGCGCGATCACTATCCCAACCTGCCGCTCATCGCGCCGGGCGGCAAGACGCCCGAGAGCATCCGTGAGACCATCGCCGCCGGCGCCAACGCCATCATCTGGACGCCGCCTTCGGCCCAGCAGCTACAGACCGACATGATGCAGCGTTATCGCAAGATGAAGGAAGACGCCACACCCGTCATCTCGCGCGACGATGTGCCCATTATCGACCAGGTCGCCGCCGCCGAGGTCAGCCAGGTCGAGAACATGAATCCCGACGTGCCGATTCCCGACGAAGTCATCGAGCGCGTCGCTTCGATCCACGAGCGCGTCGAGGAGCATCGCGCCAACCGCGGACTCAAGCCCTCGCTGCACGGTTTCTTCTTCCGCGGAAAGAAACGCTAGCTGCAACAGCAAGGCCCGTCCCGCAAACAATGAACTGCGTCCCAAATCTTGGACGCCCTAAATAGCGACTAGGCCGCGAGGGCCT
>URNK01000092.1 GCA_900549195.1 uncultured Collinsella sp. | reverse complement strand
CATGGACGCCGTGCTCATGGCCGCCCAGACCATCATCGATGCCGCTAAACTCACGGCCGACCAGGATTCCGTCGGCGCTTCCAAGTTTGTCTGCTTTGCCAACATGGTCGAGGACTCCCCGTTTATGGCGGGCGCCGTCCACGGCGGTGGCGAGGCCGACGCCGTCATCAACGTTGGTGTCTCGGGCCCCGGCGTTATGGCCGCAGCCCTGGAGACACTGCCCGATTCCGCATCGATGATGGAGGTCGCCGAGAAGATTAAGCAGACCGCCTTTAAGATCACCCGCGCCGGCGAGCTCATGAGCCGCGAGGCCGCCCATCGTCTGGGTGTCGAGAAGGGCATTGTCGACCTGTCGCTGGCTCCCACGCCTGCCATCGGCGACTCCGTCGCGCGCATCCTCGAGATCATCGGCGTGGGCACCTGCGGTGGCCCGGGCACGACCTGCGCGCTCGCCATGCTCAACGATGCCGTCAAGAAGGGCGGCGTCATGGCCAGCTCCAGCGTGGGCGGTCTCTCGGGCGCCTTTATCCCCGTGTCCGAGGACGCCGGCATGATCGCCGCCGTCGAAGCCGGCGCGCTTTCGCTCGAGAAGCTCGAGGCCATGACCTGCGTGTGCTCCGTTGGCCTGGACATGATCGCCATCCCCGGCGACACCCCGGTCGAGACCATCGCCGGCATCATCGCCGACGAGATGGCCATCGGCGTCATCAACAACAAGACCACGGCCGTCCGCGTGATCCCCGCCATCGGCAAGGGCGTGGGCGACTGCGTCGAGTACGGCGGCCTGTTCGGCCGTGCGCCCATCATGCCGGTGAACCCCAACGCCGGCACCGTGCTTGCTCACCGTGGTGGACGCTTCCCGGCACCGCTGAACTCGCTCAAGAACTAGCTGAGGGGTTCGGGCGAGGAGCCCCGGGGAGGGCAAATATATAAGGTCGCCTGCTCGAACAGTCCTGACTCGCACGGAGAGCACATTAAGTGCTCTCCGGCTCGTGCGGAACTCGCGATCGACCTTATATATTTGCCCTCCCCGGGGCTCCCGCACAACGGGACCTCGGTTGAGTTCTATCCCTTTGGCAGTCGCTTCGCTTCTGCCCTACTTTGCTGGTATGGCGGTTTGGCGTTGGATCGGTTCTTTCTGATATATGCTGGTTGCGGCTCTTCTTTTTTGGGGGAGTCGCTTTTTTGTTGCTAGGAGGTTGGCCCGTGGTTGATGGGGAGAATCGTTCTGAGCTGCTTTCCACAGATTGGAACCAGGAGTGGATGCAGATGCAGGCCGCTCGGCGGCGAGCTGATGATTCTTTTGAGTGGGATAAGCGGGCTCGGCATTTTCGTCCGTTGGAGACTGCCCCATATGCTCGGGATTTTATGAAATTGTTGGCGTTAAAGCCTGGTGAATCTGTGCTTGATATGGGGTGTGGGGCTGGGTCGATTGCTATTCCGCTTGCTCAGGCTGGGCATCCTGTAATTGCGGCTGATTTCTCCCCCGCCATGCTGGGCACCCTTGATGCCGGCATTGAGTACTACGGGCTCGAGGGGCGCATAACGCCGCTTGAGCTTGCTTGGGATGATGATTGGGATTTGGTTGGACCGGTTGTGAAAGCGGTGGATGTTGCCTTTGCCAGTCGGTCAGTTACGACGACCAATCTAAAAGGCGCGCTTGCCAAGCTTGATCGTACGGCTCGTCGGCGTTGTGCTGTCACGATGGTCGCCAACTCCAGCCCGCGCTATGATCTGCACTTGATGAACGCCATCGGTGCCTCGGTTACCTGCAGTAATGGCTTTGTGTATGCCTTTAACATCCTTATTCAGATGGGTGCGCTGCCGCAGGTCACGTATTTTGAATCGCCCCGTCGCGACACCTTCGATAGCCTTGAGGCGGGCGTGGCAGACTTCTCCCGCATGCTCGAGCACGGTAACGAAGATAAGGTTGACCGCCTGCGCGACTACATCGCCCAGCACATGATTGAGAACCCCCATGCCGGTGAGCCGGGCTCCAAGGGTGTGCCGCAGGGACGCTATATGCTCGACCACGTCCGCAAGGTCCGTTGGGCGTTTATTGCATGGGAGCCGGTCTCTGCGCCCAGCTCATAGCCTGTTCGCAGCCCACGCCGCCCACTCACTCGGCATCCGCATTCTTTTTGAACTGGGCAAACGCGCCCCACACCGCGCCGTTCCTGCGCTATCGTGGGACAGCTCACGTAGATTAAGGCCCCATCGAGGGGCGCCCCATACATAGAAAGCGAGAACCCATGGCACTGACAGGAGCCCAGGTCAAGCAGCTTCGCAGCATGGCCCATCACCTCAACCCCGCCATCATCATCGGCAAGTCCGATGTCAACGAGGGCACCGTCGAGCAGACGGTCGCCTACCTGGAGAAGCACGAGCTCGTTAAGTGCTCCGTGCTCGATGGCTCCAGTCTTTCCGCCCGCGAGGCCGCCGAGGAGCTCGCCGAGCGCTGCCACGCCGAGGTCGTCCAGGTCATCGGCCGCAAGTTCTCGCTGTATCGCGAGTCCTCGCGCAAGGATATCGAGAAGATCAAGCTCGTCTAAGAGCCAATGATCCGGCGAGCCAACACATAGCAAGCTTACGGGTGCTCGAGTACTTCGGGCGCCCGTTTTTTATCGCTCGACCAGCACGCGATTGAGCCGCCCCTCCACCAAGCGCTCGTATAGACGCCGCGTCTCGGGCTCGGGCACGCCATTGACCTGCTCCCTCAGGTGGTGCATATGCCCGCTGTACAGCTCGACGATATCACGCCGCCGCCCCGCCGCACTGTAGACGCGCATGGCGCAGCGCACCATATCCTCACGCGCCGTTTCCTGTCGAAGCCCCGACTCCGCCAGCCAAATCGCCGACTGCAGATCGTTTTCTTCTAGAGCGGCATTTGCTCCCTTAATCATGCAATCGATGTACTTTGACTGCATAATGCGTCGCATGCGCAAAAAGTAGGTGGGATTACAGCCATTGGGAACATACAACGGTCCGGCATAAAGCTGCTCAATCTTAAGGCACAACTCGACCAGATGGGGCCCGCGCGCACCCGTGCGATTTCCCAAAACCTCGCGGCTTATCTGGTCAAACAGCCGTACATCGGTCTTGACGTAGTCGCCGTTGAGTCCGATGCATTCATTTTGGATGAGCACACATGACTTGCCATCCGGCGTCGGCCCCAAAGCCGACCGCAAGCGCGATATCGTCGAGTACAGGTTGTTGCGGGCGCTATTGAACTCGGCATGGGGCCACAGCTCCATGGCCAGCGTCTCACGATCGACGAGCGCATCCATGCCCAGCGCAAGCCGCTCGGCAAGCGTCGCCGCCTTCTTGCGGCGCCACATTTTATCCGTGATGGGAAAGCCGTCGCGCTCGGCGCGAAATGCGCCAAACATGCGCATTTCAATATGGCCGATCGCATCGACAGCCTCAACCTCGCCCGCCTGGAACAGGTGCTCACTTTCGCCCTCAAAGTCATCGCTTAGTGAATACCGCGACAGCTCGCGCACCGGAAGCTTCTTGCGTATCCTAACGGCAGGCTCGCCCAGACAATGCATCGCAAGACGGGCAAAAAGCCGATACGATGGGTCTAAAATCCCCGAGCGATTCATAGACATCCAGGCGGCAAGATCGCTATCGCGGCCCGCAGCGGCTAGATGCAGCGCCACGATCCAGGCTTCTGAGCCACCGACCTGCGTCTTGCTAATGTCGAGCAGCTCCGCCTCTTCGCGAACCGATACCAGCGACGTATTGCGCAGGTACGCCACGCGCTCCAGCAGCAACGCGTTTTCGCGCATGTACGCAATCGATTCGTCGGCGAGCTTGAGCACCTGAACCGCGCGGAACTTCGCGTTGACCGGCCGCCCCTCCGCCAGCGATTGCCAACCCTCCAGCAATAACCCAAACAGCTGAATTTGATTGTCACGAACACGCACCGCAAAGCGGTCGAGCTCGCCAAACGCCGCATCGTCGGTCACGGGCAAGCCCGCGAGCAGGCGCCGTGCCGCGAGCACCATACGCAGCCAAATGGATGGCGCCTTAAGCCCGCGGATATCGAGCGCCTCGAGTATCTGCGCCATCTTGTCATCGCGCTCGTCGGGTTTAGCAAACGAGCCGTCGAACAGCTCCACCAGCATATGGTCGGCCTGTATGAGAATCCCCGCGATGTCGAGCTCGCAATCATAAGCTTTGCACGCCTTGAGCTTCGCGAGAACATTGCCGTCTTCCGCTCGCTCGGTTAGGTGGCGCTTGACCTCGATATGCGCGGACAGCATGTCGAGCACCTCGCAGGATGTCTGTTCTTGCACAACAGGGTTGGCGGGAAGCCCCAGGTCATTGTCGCCATAAAAGGCGATGGTGAGCGCCTGGGCTATTTTCCAGGTAGCGGGATCGACCTCGTGCGCCGCCTGGTCACCCGCACGTTCGATAACGGACGCCATATACCTTGCTAGCTTTGTATTGCACACGCTGACAGCCGCCAGATACACGCCGAGTGCCTCGGCGGGTGCCGGCTCTTGCTCCTGCTTTTCCGCATTGATCATCGCCGACGCCGCACGGCAAATGTCCCCTCCATGCCCGGTCAGGGCAAGATCGGCCCCATACTGCCCGGCAAGCTCCAACACCACACGGCGGTCCAAGAACGCATCGGCCAGGTCCATGGCCAAATCGCATCGGGCCGCCTTTATCAAAATGCGAGCAGCCCGCGATACTAGTTCGGGACGGATCTCGGCAACAAGCTTTCGCAGCCTCAGGCGCGCGTTGTCCTTAGCGCCCAAACACCTAAAGGTGCGATCAGACGGATCCACGCCAAAAATCGGATAATCGCGCACAAAGATAGACTGGTCGACCATCGAAAGCCTCACACCGCACGCCTCTAGCTCCGCAATGCGGCCCTCGCCCATCAATACCATCAAGCAGGCAACGGTAAACAACAGGTTGTTCTCGAGCGATGCGAGATCGGCCAGCGCCGCACCGTACACGTTGACGATTTCGTTTTCGAGCAACCCGGCAACATCGCCCTGTCCATACATCCCCGTCTGCAAGGCAGATACCAGCTCTGGCACACCTTGCGTGAGCCGATAAAAATCGAGCGATGTGCTGATAGAGAACGCCGTGGCCCATGACGAATACTCATAGGCGTGCACCTTGAGCATCTGCGCATTGACTTTTACAGAATCGCCCAGCCCGTGGATAAGCAATCGGTTGGAGGGGCGGCAGGCAATAAAGACCCCCGTCCCCGTAGCACGTAAGCTGCGGATTCGATCGATGAGGTCCTCGGTTTCGTGCTGCTCGAGATTGGGCACGTTGTCGATCGCAACGAGCGAATGAGGTTTGTCCTTAAGCTCATCGGCGACAACCTCGAGCTGCATAAAGAGCTCGCGTCCAATCGCGCGGTCGGCCTCGATAATCCGAACCGGCCCTCGCGTGGGGTCCGATTTAACCTCCTGCACGTATTGCAGCAACACCGACGTCTTACCAAACCCGTCGGGCGCGTAGAGCAAAACAATTCCCGCCTTGCGCCCTTTAACGATGAGCTCGTTCATCAAGCGATCGCGCCGCACCATATAGCCGCCGCCCGTCGGCATCAACTCGAGTTCGTCCGTATTGCCCAGATCGTTTACCATGCTTGCTCCTCAACTCGACCATATGGACACCGTAGCTGCAGGACCATATGAGCCGCCCCGTGAATAGCGCGACTTAGAGTTTTTAATTGTCTGCCGGTACGTGTTTGGCAAGTTTTTGTACAGCGAGGCCCGATGGTAACTTATCCCCCGACCAATAGGTCTTTGCGCAGGTCAATGCGCTTGCCAGCATGTCCCATCCCATTTGCAGTGTAGCGCAGTCGGCTATTTTTATTTGAGTTGCGCAACTCGCCTACTCCTCGCTACCGCCTGCGACTCTATGGTGGCAAATGTGCATAGAATCTGCTATAGAATGAATCACAAAAATTTAAAACCCTCCAGTCAAGCACGCGGCAAGGTTTCCGTCATGTATACGCCACGGCGTATGTCCACTAAAAAGGCCCCCGCAAAGCGAGGGCCTTTTGAGAAACTATGTAAGATCGCTTGATCGCGTTACTCGCAGAGCGAAAGAGCGGCCTCGTCAGCAACGACAACGCAGTTGGTGTGCAGCTGCAGGATCGAAGCCGGGCATTTGGGCGTAACCGGACCATAGCACATATCGTGCACGGCCTGAGCCTTGGCCTCGCCGTTGGCGACAACCAGGATCATGCGGGCATACATGATGGTCTGGGTGCCCATGGTGTAAGCCTGACGGGGCACGTCATCGATGCTGTCGAACAGGCGGCTGTTGGCCTGAATGGTGCTCTCGGTGAGGTCGACGCAGTGCGTGCCCTTGGAGAAGTGGTCATCGGGCTCGTTAAAGCCGATGTGACCGTTGTTGCCAATGCCGAGCAGCTGCAGATCCGGGTAACCGGCGGCAGCGACGATCTTGTCGTACTCGGAGCAGGCAGCGGCGGCATCGGGGTTGGAGCCATCGGGCACGTGCGTGTTGTTCAGATCGATATTGATGTGATCGAAGAAGTTCTCGCGCATAAAGTAGTGATAGCTCTGGGGATCGTCGTGCGAAAGACCACGATACTCGTCCAGGTTATAGGTGCTGACCTCGGCAAAGTCAATGTCGCCCTTCTCGTACCAAGCAGCGAGCTGTTTGTAAGCGCCAATCGGGGTGGAGCCGGTGGCAAGACCCAACACGCAATCGGGCTTGAGGATAACCTGAGCCGAGATGATATTAGCGGCCTTGCGGCTCATATCCTCGTAGTCTTTAGCTTTAATGATTTTCATTACGCGTCCTTTCTCGTACAAGAGAGGCAAGGCTCCCCTTACAAGCACTTGCCCGCGGCCCGCGTCGGCCGCAACCAACGTGTGCGGCCACCAGGGCGAGGTCGCGTAATATATGTGTCCTGTCTCTTATACACATCTGACGCTGCCGACGACTCCTTACGTGTAGAT
>URNK01000091.1 GCA_900549195.1 uncultured Collinsella sp. | reverse complement strand
CTTTTCGACCAGGCCCACGGCGGCGGCGTCGACGAGCCCTCGGTGGTTGGCGATGACGGTGATAAACATAAACGCCACCTGGATGCAGCCGTCCTGCACGGCCACGGGCACGCCAATCTTAAGAATGCTGCCGAGCACCTCGGGCTGGGGGCGCAGGTCGCTGCGCTTTACGTGGATGTTCGTGCGGCGGCTCTTGAGCCACACGAGCGCGAGGGCAACGCTGGCCGTCTGGGCGGTCACCGTGCCGAGCGCCGCGCCCACGGGGCCGAGCCCCATGTGGCCGATAAACAGAAAATCGAGCGCGATGTTAATGATGCACGCCACGCCGATCACGTACATGGGCGAGCGCGAATCGCCCAGCCCGCGAAAGATGGCCGAAAGAATGTTGTATGCGGCGATAAACGGAATGCCGACAAAGCAGATACGCAGGTAGGCGGCGGTTCCTTCGACTGCCTCGGCCGGCGTGCCAATGAGTGCCACAATCTGCGGACACAATGCAAGCAGGACAGCGGCCAGCACCACCGAGACGCCCATAAAGAGCGTGATGGTGTTGCCGATGGCGGTCTCGGCGCGGTCGAAGCGGCGCGAACCCACGGCGTGGCCGACGATGACCGTCGTTCCCATGGCTAGACCCACGAGCGTCACGGTAATGATGTAGAGCGTCTGCGCGCCATTGCCCACGGCGGTGATGCCGGCGGCGCCGCTAAACTGCCCCATCATGTACAGGTCGGCCATGCCGTAGAGCATCTGCAAAAAGTACGAGAGCATATAGGGCAGGGCAAAGACCGCGATGGTCTTGAGGACATTGCCGCGTGTGAGGTCGTGTTCCATGGGCGGGGCACTTTCTGGCTGGGTTCGTTTAGCTACCAGTGTAGTGAAAAACCTATAACGATTGTAGAGTCAAGGTTTGAGTCGAAGACAGGGCGAAAAAAGTGAGGCCCACGATTATTTCCAACTGAATACAGATGCGCACTATGCTTGTTTGGCACGTTCGTTAGCCTTGCAGAAATCGGTTTCGCGTCACTTGACACCATCGCCTGTCGCGCAATAATACGTGCGTTTGCGAACAACGTTTGATGGGGGATGAACCTGCGTGCGCAATCTCAAGATCCTGTTTTCCTACTTGGGGGAATACCGTCGCGATGCCATCCTCGGCGTGTTCTTTGTGTCGGTCGAGACGGTGCTCGAGCTGTTTATCCCGGTCATCATGGCCAACATCATCGATGTGGGCGTGCCTGCGGGTGATATCAACTACATGCTGCTGCAGGGCGCGTACATGTTGGTGTGCGCTGCGCTTTCGCTGGTACTGGGCTTGGGTTATGCCCGCACGTCCGCCCGCGTTGCCTCGGGCCTAGGCGCTAACCTGCGCGAGGCCGAGTACAAAAAGATTCAGACGCTCGCTTTTGGTAACCTGGACAACTACGACGCCAGCTCACTCGTCACCCGCATGACCACGGACATCACCGTTATCCAAAATGCTGTGGGCAACGGCTTTCGCCCTATGGTGCGCGGCCCGGTGACGCTTATCGTCGGCCTTATCTACGCGCTGATGCTGTCGCGCCCGCTCGCCACCGTCTTTGCGATCATCTTGCCCGTGCTGGCAATCGTGCTGGGCGTCATCACCTATCGCGTGAGCCCGCTCTACCGCCAACTCCAGACCTCGATGGACCACCTCAACGGCGTGGTGCAGGAAGACCTCACCGCCGTGCGTGCCGTCAAGGCCTACGTTCGTACCGAGCACGAGGAGGCCAAGTTCGACACCGTCAATACCGAGCTCGCGCGCACTGCGACAAAGACCTTTGGCAGCGCGGTGCTCAACCTGCCGGTGTTTCAGCTGTCGATGTACGTGGCTGCGCTCTCCATCCTGTGGATTGGCGGCCGCATGATTCTCGCCGGCAAGCTGGGCGTGGGCTCGCTCACGGGCTTTATGAGCTACGTGCTGCTGATCATGAATTCGCTCATGATGATTTCCAACGTGTTTTTGCTGCTCACGCGCGCTCTTACGAGTGTGGGCCGTATCGCCGAGGTGCTCGATGAGGAGCCCTTTATCGCCAACCCCGCGGGAGACCTCGCGATTGCGGCGCCAGCGGACGGCAGTATCGAGTTTCGCGACGTTTCCTTTAAATACCGCGCGGATGCAGCCGAGGATGTGCTCGAGCATATCGACCTTCGCATCGAGAGCGGCTCGACGGCGGGCATCCTCGGCGGCACGGGCTCGGGCAAGAGCTCACTTGTGCAGCTGATTGCGCGCCTGTACGACGCTACCGAGGGCGCCGTGCTTGTGGGCGGACGTGACGTGCGTGACTACGACCTCGCCGCCTTGCGCGACGCTGTGGGCATTGTGCTGCAAAAGAACGTGCTGTTTACGGGCACCGTGCGCGAGAATCTGCAGTGGGGCAATCCGCAGGCGTCGGACGATGAGCTCCTCGCGGCTTGCCGCGCGGCGTGCGTGGACGAGTTCCTTGATCGCATCGGCGGGCTGGACGGCGAGTTGGGCCAAGGCGGCGCCGGTGTCTCGGGTGGCCAGAAGCAACGCCTGTGCATCGCGCGCACGCTGCTCAAGCACCCGCGCGTGCTCATTTTTGATGACTCCACCAGCGCGGTCGATATGGCGACCGACGCAAAGATTCGCGAGCACATCGCTCGGATTCCCGATGCGACCGTGCTCATCATCGCCCAGCGCATCGCGAGTGTCATGGATGCCGATCGTATTGTGGTGTTGGACGACGGTCGTGTCCACGGCGTGGGCACGCACGAGGAGCTGCTGGCGGGCGACAACATCTACCAGGAGATTTACGCCTCGCAGATGGAGTTTGCGGGGAACGCGGACGCCGGCGACGGCTGCGACGATGGCTGCGCGAATGATCCGTTTTCCTCCGTCCCCGGCGAATCACCCTTGGAAGGGGGTGAGTGCCATGCCTAAGACTGCAGCCCAAGCACGCCCGGCCGACCTCAAGCGCACGGTGCGCCGCCTGCTCTCCTACATGGGGCATGCCAAGTTCTCGTTGCTCGCGGTGGGCGTGCTCGCCTCCGTCGCCGCCATCGCGAGCCTCGTCGGCACCTACATGGTGCGCCCCATCGTTAACGGTTTGGCCACGGGCGGGGAGGAACTGCTCGCCAAGCAGGTCATCCTGACGGCGATCATCTACGCCGCGGGAGTGCTTTCGGCCCTGGGCTACTCGCAGATTATGGTGCGCGCGGCCCAACGCGTGGTGTCCGATATTCGCCGCGACCTGTTCGCGCACATCCAGACGCTGCCGCTCAGTATTTTTGACAGCACGCGCTCGGGCGACATCATGAGCTTTTTCACCAACGACGTCGACACCGTCTCCGAGGCGCTCAACAACAGCTTTGCTAACGTGATTCAGGCCGCCATTCAGGTTGTGGGCACCACGGCTATGCTCATCATCCTTAACTGGCAGCTCACGATTATCACACTCGTGTGCGATGCGGCCATTGTGCTGTATGCGCGCTACTCGGGCGCGCGCTCTAAGCGTTTCTTTGCTGCCCAGCAGGCATCGCTTGGCGACCTGGACGGATATATCGAAGAGATGGTCTCGGGTCAAAAGGTCATCAAGGTCTTTAACCGTGAGGCGGCGAATGTCGCCGGCTTTGCCTGCCGCAACGACGAGCTTCGCCGCACCGGCACCGCCGCCGTGAGCTATGCCAACTCCATGGTGCCCATGACTGTCGTGATTGGCTACGTCAACTATGCCATCGTCGCCGTGGCGGGCGGCATGCTCTGCATCAAGGGGCTCGCCGACGTAGGTGCGCTCGCGAGCTACCTGGTCTTTGTGCGCCAGGCCGCCATGCCCATCAACCAGTTTACGCAGCTCGGCAACTTCTTGCTCAACGCGTTGGCCGGTGCCGAGCGCCTGTTTGCCGCCATGGACCTTGAGCCCGAGGTGGACGAGGGCTGCGTGGAGCTGGTGCAGACGGGCGACGCCGCGTGGGCGTGGAAGATTCCCGAGGGCCAGGGCGTGGGCGCGTACGGGCATTTGCATGATGTGGCAGCCGTTGATGAGTCGGGCCGCGCGGTGGCCGCCGACGGCACCGAGCTCACGTGCGGCTTGGTCCCGCTTGCCGGCGACGTGCGCTTCCATGCCGTGGACTTTTCCTACGTGCCGGGCGCCCGCGTGCTCACGGACCTCAACCTGTTTGCCAAGCCGGGGCAAAAGATTGCGTTTGTGGGCTCCACGGGCGCCGGCAAGACGACCATTACCAACCTCATCAACCGCTTCTACGAGGTCGATGACGGCGAGATCACGTACGACGGCATCGACGTCAAGCACATTGCCAAGGCCAGCCTGCGCGGGTCGCTCGGCATTGTGCTGCAGGATACGCACCTGTTTAGCGGCACCATTGCGCAGAACATCCGCTTTGGCAAGCTCGACGCGACCGACGAAGAGGTGCGCGCCGCTGCTGAGGCCGCCTGCGCGGATTCGTTTATCCGCCGCCTGCCGCGGGGCTACGACACACCGGTCACGGCCGACGGCGCCAACCTGTCACAGGGCCAGCGCCAGCTGCTCGCCATCGCGCGCGTGGCCGTCGCCGACCCACCGGTGCTCATCCTGGACGAGGCCACGAGCTCCATCGACACGCGTACCGAAAAGCTCATCGAGCGCGGTATGGACCGCATCATGCGCGGTCGCACCACGTTTATGATCGCGCACCGCCTGTCCACTGTCCGCGACGCCGATGCCATCATGGTCCTCGAACACGGCCGCATCATCGAGCGCGGCACGCACGAAGAGTTGCTCGCCCAGCACGGCGAGTACTGGCAGCTGGCGCATGGCTTAAAAGAGTTGGATTAACCCGTTCGAGTACGATGTTTTGACCCTTCCGCGCCCCTCACCTCGCCTCAAACCATCACAACATTCGACGTTTTTTGCCAAAAACGGGAAAAGCATCGAATGTTGTGATGGTTTTTCTGCCACTCGACCGGGCGGAATCGCTTTCTTGCGCACGAAGGTGTGCGGACCCGTGAGCAGGGGAATAAGGTTGGTTATCCGACTCCATTGGAGGGCTCATGGACCTGCCGATCGTCCTGTCCCATAAGACTGCCTGGCTGTACCACAACGTGGCGCGCCCGTCCGAGCCGCTCTCGCGAGCAAGCAGCCTATACGATGAGGACTCGCTTGCTAACGAGGCGGAGCCGACCGCGGGCCTGCCCAAATTGGGACTCGATGCCAAGGGGCTGAGGGCTTCAACGGCAGTTGGGATCGTTACCGACTATCTGGTCTCACTTGGTATTCCACGAGAAGAGCTCGATCATATCGACACGCTCGTCAACTTCGATTTTGAGCGCTCGACGCCGGCTGGATTTAGGTGCCACGTGTTTGGGGCGCCGGTACCTCCAGGCCATCTTATCGAGGTGGCAGAGGGCCTTCTGGTGGTTGATGAGGCCATGTGCTTTGTCCAAGCGGGTTCGTGGATGAGCGAGCCCGAGCAGCTGGAATATGGCTACGAAATCTGCGCCCGATACCATTTGAATCATCTGTCGACAGGCGATTATGTCGAGATGGGGCAGAGGTACACCGTTGCCGACTTGATTGCCTATTGCAATGAGAACCGATCTCGTCAGGGGGCTATACGCGCGGCCGCCGTGCTCAAGCGCGTGCACGATGGCGCGCGTTCGCCCATGGAGACGGCCACCGCAATCATGGTCGTAGCAAAACGTTCCCAGGGCGGGCTGGGATACGCCAAGATCGAGCTCAACCATCGGGTCGATGTTCCCAACGAGTTCAAGTATCTCGCAAAGGCCGGGTATTTCGAGATCGACGTATACGCGCCTGCGAGCGGTACGGGGATTGAATACAACGGCTCGGACCATCTTGATAAACAGCGCAGCGCGTCGGACGCGGAGCGTATGACCGTGCTGAGCGCGCTGGGCTTTAGGATGATCGTCCTCACCGGGACTCAGTTTGCCCACCAGCTGCAATTGCATCGGGCGATGAACGCCATCGCGCTCGCTATGGGCCTCAAGTGCGACCGAAGCGAGGTGTTCCAGAAACGTCAGAACGACCTGCGAGAATTCGTGATTCGACACTGGGATGGCGGCCTTTAGGGGCGCTTTGGTCCTTCTACGGGGTGCCGTGGGCAGGCAGACCATCACAACATTCGACGTTTTTTGCCAAAAACGAGAAAAGCATCGAATGTTGTGATGGTTTGCGTGTTGAGGATGGGCTTGGAAAGTCCGTTTTGCTCGAAGCGACCTGTCCTGTCGTACGGGTGTCGGCATGATTCTCGCATGGGGTATTATGTTTTCCGAAGAATAAAACGCCGCGTGAGGGGAGGGTTGCGTGGACGGGCACGTGCAACATGACGGCTTTGGCCGCGATATCAACTACCTGCGCATTGCCGTTACCGACAAGTGCAATTTCCGCTGCATTTACTGCATGCCGGCCGATGGCGTGGCGCCCCGTGCACACGACGAGCTGCTCAGCGCCGAGGAAATCGCCCGCTTTGTGCGCATGGTGGCGGGGGAGGGCATTCGCCGCGTACGCCTGACGGGTGGCGAGCCGCTGGTCAGCCGCCGTATTATTCCGCTCATTCGTGATATCCGCGCGATTCCGCAGATCGAGGACATTTCGCTCACCACCAATGGCGCCCTGCTGCCCAAGCTGGCGCCGCAGCTCAAAGACGCCGGTCTTAACCGCGTCAACATTTCGCTCGACACGCTCGACCCTACGCTCTTTGGAAAGATCACGCGCCTGGGTCGACTCGAGCAGACCATGGCCGGCATCGACGCGGCGCTGGCTTGGGGCTTTGAGCCCGTTAAGGTCAACTGCGTTGTGGTGCGCCGACTCAACCAGGATGTGGCGGCCCTTGCGCGGCTCACGCTCGACCGACCCATCCACCTGCGCTTTATCGAATACATGCCCATCGGTGACGAGCGCACGAGCTCGCATTGCGCCGTAGACCCTCACGCGCCCGCGCTCAATCCCGAGCTGTGGGACGCGAGCGACACCGTGCCGAGCGACGAGCTGCGGGCGCGC
>URNK01000090.1 GCA_900549195.1 uncultured Collinsella sp. | reverse complement strand
GGCTCTCAATGTTTTTATGTCCTGCTCATATCGTCTCTGCCGGCACTTGGGGACAGTCCTTGTCGAGTTACTGGTAGTCATTGGGGACGTTATTAAACGACTACCCACGGCTATTGCGCACATGGCTCGCATGACAGCCGTCTCTTTTATGTTTCCTTTAGCCGTTGCTGCCTAGGATGGGGGTTAGTCGGTAGGAAGGGAGCGTCTATATGGACGACGCGAGCGAGCGTTCAATCGAAGAGGACATGCTCGATCAGTTCAATTACTTTGATGATGAGGACGAGGAGCTGATCGACCGTCGCGAGCCAGCGCCGCTTGATTCCTTTGATCTGGTCGATGAAGAGACTGATGAGGTTGAGGACGAATCAACGGAGCCCCCACAGCCTTCGCGCCTTGACTCGCTGCTTTCGAGAGCCCCCATGCACCACGGCGTTCGTGCCGGCGCGCTCCATATGAAAACTGACTGGCACCAGATCGTGACGGCAGGCGATGAGCTTGCCGTCGATGCGCCGCTCACCGATAAATCATCCATCATCTGCCGCACCGGCATGCTTATGCTGGCAAGCGGAACGGGTGCCTGGCGCGTGCGCGATACCATGAATCGTGTTGCCGCTGTGCTCGGCGTCACGATTCACGTCGACCTGAGTCTTCTGTCGTTTGAGTGCACCTGCATCGAAGATGGCCACTGCTTTAACGAGGTTGTCAGCCTGCCCACAACGGGAGTCAATACCCATCGCATTTGGATGATGGAGAGCTTCTTAAAGGAAATCGAGACGTATGGGCGCCGGTTTACCGTGCACGAATACCACGAGATGCTCAAGACCGTTGAGAGCTCGAAGCCCGATTACGCTTCCTGGCAACAGGGCCTTGCGGCAGCCTGTGCTTGCGGCGCCTTCGTCTTCTTGCTCGGCGGCGGCCCTATCGAGATGGCCTGCGCATTCGTAGGCGCTGGTGTCGGTAACTTTGCTCGCTCCCATATTCTCAAGCAGGGTCTTGGCCAGTTTAGCGCGCTGACGACTGGTGTTGCGCTCGCTTGCGTTTCCTATCTGCTGGCATTGCTCGGCCTTGGCCAGGTCATACCGGGGGCAATGTCGCACCAAGAAGGCTATATCGGCGCCATGCTCTTTGTGATTCCCGGCTTTCCCCTCATTACGGCAGGCCTCGACATCGCTAAGCTCGATATGCGAAGCGGCATTGAACGTCTTTCGTATGCTGTGTCGATTATTGTGATGGCGACCCTCGTAGGTTGGATGGTTGCCGAATGTGTGGGGCTGGCACCGGATGATTTTGCCCCGCTCGGCCTTTCGCCGCTTGCTCTTACGCTCCTGCGCGTGGTGATGAGCTTCGTTGGCGTATTCGGCTTCTCGGTGATGTTCAACAGCCCGGTAAAGATGGCCGCGGCAGCTGGGCTGATCGGCGCCGTGTCCAATACCTTGCGCCTTACGCTCGTCGATGCGCCGACGATGTTTCCCTTCCTGGGCCTCAGCGCGGGAATGCCTCCCGAGGCGGCAGCGTTTATCGGCGCGCTGGTATCGGGGCTGCTGGCAAGCTTGGCCGAAGTCAAGCTCACCTACCCACGTATCGCCCTCACGGTGCCATCAATTGTCATTATGGTGCCGGGCCTGTATCTGTATCGCTCGATGTACTACATGTGCACCTTCGATACGGTCAATATGCTCGGTTGGTTTGTGCGTGCAGTGCTCATCGTGGCGTTTTTGCCCGTTGGTCTGGGTGTGGCACGTACACTCACCGACCCTCGCTGGCGCCACACCAGCTAATTGGTGCAAGGAGGACAGGTCACTTTGCACCAAATGAGTTGCGGTGAAATAGAGACTGAATTGCTGCTTAAAGGGTCAAAACAGTCCGTATTCCACCGCAACTTATGGGGTCGGGGGATTATTGGTGCCCTGCATCTTCATAAACTCAACGCTTACGAAGCGCGCGCCGTTCGTGTTAGGGTAGTTCCACCACATAAGTAGTCGCAGACGCACGTATCGCGGGCGGGCGAGATGAAGTCCCAACAGCTCCATCTCGCCCGCCCGTTTTTGTTGCGTGGTGCCGCGGCGTAACACAGAAAGGACCATGCCCTTTATGCCTATCAACAAACGAGAGAGCCTGCTGTTCACCTTTATCATGTGCTTTTGCATGGTGCTCTGGATGAGCATCTACAACGTTGCCCTGCAGCACGGGGCCATCAACGGCGAGGTCGTTGCCACTGCGTGGCTCGGCTTCCCCGTTGCCTACATTTTTGCCATGTGCTGCGACTGGTTCGTCGCCAGCCCGCTCGCCAAGGGTTTCGCCTTTAAGTACTTGGTCACGCCGGGCAAGAGCTCGCCACTTGCCATGACGCTCGCCGTCAGCTCCTGCATGGTCGTTCCCATGGTCATCATCATGTCGCTGTACGGTGCCTGTGAGGGTCTGACGCACATGCCCGGCGGCATCCCTGCGAACCTGTATTCCGTGCCCGCGATCTGGATGATCAACATCCCGCATAATTTTGTGATGGCGCTGCCGTGGAACCTTTTGGTAGCCGGTCCGATTTCCCGCTTCGTCTTCCGTCGCGCCTTCCCTGTGGGGACGGTTTTCGAGGAGGAGCATGCCGAGCTCTTGGAGCAGGCTATGGCTCCTGAGTGCGAGTAGCTCGCTTAGGGATCTGCTGAGCGCGGCCGACTTGCTTGGTTGGAGCCCTAAGCGTGGATAGCTCTCTCGGCGACATCGCGGGCGTGAGCGGTGCGCATGACCGGAGGGCCCGTGCTGCTCCGTTGCCCGACGTGCTAGCGCGCAGAACAATCTGTTGGTGCATTCGGCGGCTGCTGAAGCGTTTCTGCAGCCGCTTTTTATACGGAGTTTAAATACAACAGTCTGTTGTATTACGTAGAGTGGTATATCTCTAGCGGGAAAAATGCGAGAGACGGAGCATTATGGCGTTGCTAGTAGGACTGGACGTAGGGTCGACGACGACCAAAGTTTACGCGATGCACGAGGATATGACCGAGGCGTGGTGGGGATATCGCCGCCACGGGGCGTGTCAGACAGCGAGCGTGCGCGCCATGCTCGGCGAGCTCGCCGAGCGCTTTCCCCATGAGTCACTGCGCGTTGCGGTGACCGGCTCGGGTGCGCGCGATATCGCGACCGCGCTGGGCGCCTCGTACGTTCAGGAGGTGGTCGCCAACGCGCTCGCGATCAGCAGGTTCTATCCGCAGACGCGCTGCGCCATCGAGCTGGGCGGCCAAGACGCCAAGATGATCTTCTTCCGCACCAACGATAAGGGAGACATCGAGGTTGCCGACATGCGCATGAACGGCTCGTGCGCAGGCGGTACCGGTGCATTTATCGACGAGATGGCAAAGCTCATGGGGGTCGGCACCGAATCGGGCGAGTTCGAGCAGCTCGCAAGCCGGGGAACGACCGTCCACGAGGTCTCGGGCCGCTGCGGCGTGTACGCAAAGACCGATATCCAGCCGCTGCTCAACGAGGGCATTCCTACCACCGACCTGGCGCTTTCGGCGCTTCACGCGGTCGCCCGCCAAACGATCGGCGGTCTGGCCCAGGGTATCGACATCGAGCCGCCGGTAATCTTCGAGGGCGGTACGCTCGCCTACAACCCCACACTGGTCCGCGTGTTCCGGGAGCAACTGAATCTATCGGACGATCAGGTTATCGTCCCGCGCGATCCGCAGATCATGGTCGCGCGCGGTGCCGCCCTGTCGCTGACCGACATGTTCGCATCGTCCCAACCGATCGACCTTCCCGACGCTTTTGTCCGGCTGGATAAGCTCGAGACGGTCGCGCCCGCAAGCGGGGAGGGACGTCTTGCCCAGCCCTTTTTTGCCACACCTGCCGAGCAGGCGGATTTTACGGCACGCCATGGCAAAGAGACGCCGGCAAAGGGTCCGGATGCGTATGCGCCCGGAGAGACGGTGCGTGTGGCGCTCGGTATCGATTCGGGGAGCACGACGACCAAGTTCGCCCTGGTCGATGAGGCGGGTGAGCTTGTCGATTCGTTCTACGCGTCTAATAACGGCAGACCGCTCGACGTCGCCCAACAGGGTCTTGTCAGCTTGAAGAACCGCTGGGAGACAGCGGGAGTCACGCTTGCGATCGATGCCGTGGGCACCACGGGATACGGCGAGGAGCTTTTCGCGCGCGCGTTCCACGTCGACTACCATACGGTCGAGACGGTCGCGCACGCCCGCGCCGCGTGCGCATGCGTTCCCGATGCGACCTTCGTGCTCGACATCGGCGGACAGGATATGAAGGCCATCTGGCTCAACCACGGCGTGCTGACCGATATCGTCGTCAACGAGGCGTGCTCTGCGGGCTGCGGCTCGTTCCTCGAGGGTTTTGCCAAAAACCTCGGAATAGCCGTTGAGGATATCGCGACCGAGGCATTTTCGTCCAAAGCCCCCGCCGTTCTCGGCAGCCGCTGCACGGTGTTCATGAACAGCAGCGTCGTTTCCGAGCAGCGGCGCGGTAAGGGTCCGGGCGACATCATGGCCGGTCTCTGCCGTTCGATTATCGAGAACGTGTTCACCAAGGTCATTCGCGTTTCAAATCTCAACCGTCTGGGCGACAAAGTCGTCGTCCAGGGCGGCACGTTCCGAAACGACGCGGTGCTGCGCGCATTCGAGCAGTATCTGGGCAAACCCGTCACGCGTGCGCCCCACCCGGGGCTGATGGGCGCTATCGGTATCGCCCTGCTCGCGCGCGAGGAATGCCGCAAGGGCGACGCCGGCACGTCGTTTATCGGGCTCGATGCCGTGGAGCGCTTCGAGCATCGCGAGTTCGGCGGCGTTACCTGCCGTCGGTGCAACAACCGCTGCCAGCGCGCGGTCGTGGCATTTGGCGACGGCTCGCTTTACGTCACGGGCAATCGCTGCCCGCGCGGCGTCGCCATCTCATGGGATGAGCTCGTGCGCGAGGTTCCCGCGGCGGAGGAGCTGCGTCCGCAGGGTGCTTGCGAGGCACAGGCACCCGGCACGGGGCGCGACCGGACCGCGGCTGCCCCCAATCTCTTTGTCGACCGCGAGAAGCTGCTGTTCGAGTCGTACCCCACGGTTCCCGTCAGCGGGGGGCGCGATGTCACGATCGGCATTCCCCGTGTGCTCGAGTTCTGGGACACCATGCCGTTCTGGTCGACGTTCTTCAGCACGCTCGGCTTTAAGGTGCGCGTCTCGGGACGCAGCACCAAGGCGATGTACGAGCGCGGTCTGGCGCACGTCACATCCGACACCGTGTGCTTCCCGGCCAAGCTCGTCCACGGGCACATCCGCAATCTCGTCGACGCCGGCGTCGACCGCATCTTCATGCCCATCATCACGACGGTGCCCACCGAAAACACCGCCTCTACCAGCGAGTGGATGTGCGCCGTCGTAAAGGGATACCCCTACGTGATGCGCAATTCCGATAACCCGGAGGAGCGTTTCGGCGTTCCGTTCGATACGCCGCTGTTCCACTGGTACGACGAGGGCGACCGAAACCGCCAGCTCAAGGCGTGGTGCAAGGAGACCTTCGATATCGATGCCGACCTGGTTGCCAAGGCGACCGAGCAGGCGGACCGCGCGCAGGAGACGTTTGAGAACCAGCTGCAGCTGCGCGGCAGGCAGGTGCTCGAGAACGTGCACGAGGACGGCGGCTACGCGGTGGTGATCGCTTCGCGCCCGTACCACAACGACCCGCTGGTCAACCACGGGCTGCCCAAGCTCTTCTCTGAGCGCGGCATCCCCGTGCTGACGCCCGATGCGGTGCCGGGGGTCTGCAACGTCGATCTTTCCAACAGCCGCATCGACATCGTGAACAACTACCATGCGCGCATGCTGTCGTGCGCGGTCATCGTCGCATCGACGCCCGAGCTCGAGCTCGTGCAGATGGGCAGCTTCGGCTGCGGCCACGATGCGTATCTCACCGACGAGATCGCGCGCATGATGGGCGAGATGGGCTCCAAGGTTCCGATGATGATCAAGCTCGATGAGAGCGACGTCGCCGGTCCCATGGGCATTCGCGTGCGTTCGTTTATCGAGTCGGTCAACCGTCGTCGCGCGGAGGAGCGTGCCGAGGGCGCCCGGGTGCACGCGGTCCATCCGCTCGACGACCCGTATAAGGTCAAGTACACCAAGCGCGACCGGCACGACAAGATCGCGCTGGTCCCCAACACCTCCCATGCGTTCTGCAGGCTCATGACCGCGGCGATGCGCAATCAGGGCGTGCGCGCCGAGGCCCTTGATATCGGGCGCGAGGATGCCATCCGCCTGGGCAAACGCTATGTGCACAACGACATCTGCTTCCCCGCGCAAATCGTGATCGGCGAGGCGCTCGCGGCACTCGAGAGCGGTAAGTACGACCCGCACGACGTCGCCGTGGTGACTGGCAAGTATATCGGCGACTGCCGCCTGACGCACTACATGCCCCTGCTGCGCCGCGCGCTCGACGACGCGGGATACGACTATGTCCCGGTGCTCACCAACGACGACGTCGATGCCCACAATGCGCATCCGGGCTTCAAGCTCGGCCTTGGCCCGAGCATCCAGATCGCCTACGGTCTTCCCATGATCGATGCCCTCGAGGCCATGCTTAGGCGCATCCGTCCCTACGAGCTTGAGAAGGGCGCGGCGGACGCTGCGTTCGACCGCGCGCTCGATGAGGTTATCGAGGGCATGGAGCGCTCCGGGCTGAGAGGCCAGGCGACGGGCTTCAAACGCGCGCTTGCGATCATGGACGCCGTTCCGTACGACCGCTCGAACCCGCATCCGACCGTTCTCATCGTGGGCGAGTACCTGCTCAATTTCCATCTCGGCGCCAACCACGAGATCGAGCGCTACCTCGAGGACAACGGGCTCGAGGTCATCGAGGCGCGCATGACCGACGTGATCCGCAAGACCTATTTCTACAAGCATGCGCAGTCGCGCGAGTTCCACGTCGACCTGTCGCTGCCCGAAAAGGCCTGGTACGCCACGGCGGACAACCTGTTCGAGCTCGCGCACGACCGTTGCGACCGCCTGGGCGCGGCGAGCCCGCTCTACGAGCCGCCG
>URNK01000089.1 GCA_900549195.1 uncultured Collinsella sp. | reverse complement strand
GATGAGCGCTAGTCTCGTGGGCTCGGAGATGTGTATAAGAGACAGCCCTGAGCCCAGTCAGACAAGCACGTGGCTCTGCCCCACCGTGAACGGTATGTACAAATGCAGTTGCTAGAGACGCGGACGTGTATCGCAAAATGACCGCATCCCCAGCTGGCTGCGTGCGAGCCAGTCAAGCGGGTACAAAACTGGACCGCACGCAAACAGCTGAAGGGCTGCTACGTTTTGGCATGCAAACAACTAAACGCATCCTGAAATTAACTCAATGCAAATAAACAACGTTGCATGACATCTTTATTGGAGCTCGTGGTGTTTCTGGCACCGCCGTTACGGCCGGATGCTGATCGACCCTGCGCTTTGCAACTTGCTGGAGCCGCGAGCACAGTTGAACTCATGTAACGTTATGTATCCTAGCACAAGCTGGTAGCGAAACTGGTTTGTCTTGTGGTGAACAACATATCGTTCATTTAGTGTGCTTAATGGGGTTGTTTTGGGATGTTGTTCACGTTGATGCAGGTTATTGAGGTACTGGCGGTGATTGGGGGCGTTCCTGAAGCCCAAATGAAGCAGCGAGCTGCGCCGATAATCGCGTTTGTCTAACAAACTACGTACAGACATGGGAAATAAATTGTGCAACTTTTTGTTGACGTAGGGGGCTTTGTAGCGCGAGATATTTTGGTATGAAAAAAGGCCTTCGGAATTCCGAAGGCCTTTGCATTCACGATGGTGGAGACGAGGGGGATCGAACCCCTGACCTCTTGACTGCCAGTCAAGCGCTCTCCCAGCTGAGCTACGCCCCCGTGACGTGGAGATACTATAGGGGAAGTTAGCGCGACGTGCAAGGACTTTTTTGGTCAGACTCTAAATGCCTAATGATATAGGTAAGCGATGGCAGTGCCGGTGTGGACTCGGATCGTGGCTGTTGACCTGACGACGTTGCTAATGCCCGTGTCGGCCAACAAACCCAGGGAGCTGTGATCTAGTTCCCACTCTAGGCCGTGCTCGCTAACCTCGGTGTTGGGGGCGATTGCGATTATGGAAAACGTCTTGCCTTCGGCACCTTCGATGGCCCAGGATTCGCCTCCGTGCAGGATACGGGCCGTGATCTCGTCTTCGGCAATCCAGACTGGGGCGCCCTTGTAGCTCGCGAGCAGCCCCAGTACGGAAAGGGCCATATCCGGGCGGCCGCCGGTGGCGCAGGTCGCAACCACTTCGGCACCCGGCCAGCGACGGCGGACCGAATCGAGCGCCAACGCCAAATCGGTGTAGTCCTTGTACGGGTCATGGCGCTCTACCTCAAAAGCTTCGGCGGCATCAACCAACGCACGACCGGCGTCGCTCACCGTGTCGGCATCCCCCACATATACGTCGCAGCCCAGTCCCGCGCCCAGTAACGCGTCGAGCCCGCGGTCCACGGCGACAACGTGGTCGCACTCCCCCGCTAGCCGACGCATCAAATTCGCGCCCGCCACCACGGGCGAGCCGCAAACTACTAATACCTTACAAGCCACAGCGCTCGCCTATCCCTCAAACGCAAGCACGCGGGCCAGATCCAGGTCTTCATAGCTATCGATAAAGATATCGCAGTTGTCGCGAACCTCGTCGCGCTCCATGCGGCCGTGCGGGTCATAGATGCCCACACGCTTAAAGCCGGCGGTGCCAGAGCTCTTAAGGCCAAAGACGGCGTCCTCAAACACCCATGCACGCTCAAACTTGTGCCCGTGACGCTCCTCTAGGCGGCGCAGCGCCAGCTCGTATACGTCGGGGAACTGCTTGGAGCGCCCCGCCTCGCCCGTGGTGGTAATAAACTCCATGTAGGCATCGAGACCGGCGCCCGCAAGCGCAGACGTAACAAGCTCGGCTGGCGTGGACGTGGCAACGCACATGGCGATACCGGCCTCCTGCGCCTGCTTCAAAAATGCCAGCAGGCCCTCGCGCGGCGGCACCTTGGAGTAACCATCGATCAGGATGTCGCTCAGCTCGCGGTAGAGCTCCTCGCCATTTTCGCCAATACCCCAGATGTCGTGGTAGGCCTGGCACTCATCCTCGAGCGACAAATGCTCAAACTGGGCAAAATCGTCGACCGTCACGTCAACACCGTGGCGGTGTAATAACTCGGGCTGGGCATAGGCCCAAACGGGAGTGCTATTAACCAGCGTGCCATCGCAATCGAAAATAAAAGCAACACTTGGGGCAGCGATGTGGTCCATAAAAGAGCCTTTCGATGTCAAAGGGTAAACAACCTGCTAAAAACGTTTTACCAAACGTCAACCTAATAATCTAGAAACGCTAATTGGTAAAACTGTCAAGAGTTTTACCACGGCAATTCTGCAAGTGGTATAAACATGGCGCTTACCGATTAAACGCGCCCGCAAATCCTCTTTCGTTCATAAAAGTAACGTACAGGTGTTATCGTAGTTTCTGCCGAAAGTTCCACCGAGCACGCGAGGTGGAACGAATCATAGAACTATCGCCGTCCCTTCGATTCGTGCAGCCTTGGACCTTTCGCATCTAGTCACCAAGGCAACACGCTGCCGCGTCATGATGGGATCAAACGTGAGCGATACAAAGCTAAAGCCAGCAACCAAAAAGCCTGCTACCCGTAAAGCCGCCCCGCACGCGCCGGAGCTCACCAAAGACGATGTCTATCTGTTTGGCATCGGTACGTGGGAGCGCAGCTGGGAAAAGATGGGCGCGCACCCCGACACGCAGAACCGTACGCGCGGCTGGCGTTTTTGCGTTTGGGCGCCCGACGTAAAGAGCGTTCACGTCATTGGTGAATTTAACGACTGGGATGAGCAAGCCAACCCGCTGGTGCCCGTGCATACGAGCTCTATTTGGGAAGGCTTTATTCCTGGCGCCGAGCAGGGCCAGCTCTATAAATACCTTATCGAGACCAACGAGGGCGAAAAGCTCTACAAGGCCGATCCGTATGCCTTTAAGGCCGAGTGCCCTCCGGGTACCGCCAGCGTGCTATGGACCCTCGATGGCTACCAGTGGAACGACGCGGCTTGGCTCAAGCGACGCGCCGGCCATAACCACATGTCGCAACCCCTTAACATCTACGAGGTGCATATTGGCTCGTGGAAGCGCCACGGCGACGCGCCGCAGGGCGAGCCCGACGAGTACGGCAACTACCCCGGTCCCATGGACCCCTTCCCCGCGCAGCGCGGTGAGTTTTACACCTACGACGACCTGTCGGTGGAGCTCGTGGACTACGTCCGCGATATGGGCTATACGCATATCGAGGTCATGCCGCTTATGGAGCATCCCTTCGATGGCTCCTGGGGCTACCAGACGACCGGTTACTACGCCGCCACGTCGCGCTACGGCAACCCGCAGCAGCTCATGCACTTTATCGATGCATGCCACGAGGCAGGCATCGGCGTGATTATGGACTGGGTGCCCGGCGGTTTTTGCGCCGACTCCCACGGCCTTGCCACCTTTAACGGCCACATGCTCTTTGAGCACGAGATTCACCCCAACTGGGGCACGCACAAGTTTGACTTCGCCCGCGGCGAGGTTCGCTCCTTCCTGGTCTCCAACGTGCTGTACTGGCTCGAGAACTTCCACGTGGACGGCATTCGCATGGACGGCGTGTCCAGCATGCTGTACCTCAATTTTGGCATCGACGATCCCGGCCAAAAGAAGTTCAACAAGTACGGTACCGAGGAGGATCTGGACGCCAGCGCGTTTATCCGTCAGGTCAACTGCGCCGTTGAGGCACACTACCCCGACGTGATGATGATGGCCGAGGAGTCCACCGCGTGGCCGCTCGTGACCTATCCGCCGCAGGACGGCGGCCTGGGCTTCCACTACAAGTGGGACATGGGCTGGATGAACGACACCCTGCACTACATGCAGACCGATTTTCCGTGGCGCCCCGGCAACCACGGGCTGCTCACGTTCTCCATCATGTATGCCTTTACCGAGAACTTTATCTGTCCGCTGAGTCACGACGAAGTCGTGCACGGCAAGTGCTCGCTCATCGGCCGTATGCCGGGCGACTGGTGGCGCCAGTTTGCGGGCCTGCGCACGCTGGCCTTCTACCAGATGACGCACCCCGGTGCCAAGCTCAACTTTATGGGCAACGAGATCGGCCAGTTTATTGAATGGCGCTACTACGAGTCCATTCAGTGGTTCTTGACCGAGGAGTACGAGACCCACCGTCATCATCAGGCGTTTATCAAGGCGCTCAACCACCTGTACACCGCCGAGCCCGCTCTGTACGAGCGCGGCTACACCGACGACGGCTTTACCTGGATCGACGCGGATAACTCCAAACAGTCCATCGTGAGCTTTGTGCGTCAGGGCGAGGACGTCGATGACGACTTGGTGATCCTGATCAACTTTGATCCGGCGAGCTACGAGAGCTTCCGCGTGGGAGTGCCGCGCGAGGGCGACTGGGAGGTCATCTTCGATTCCGACCGTCCCGAGTTTGGCGGCAGTGGCTATGCCGGTGAGGAGCCCTACACCTGCTCGAGCGAGCCCTATCCCTGGAACGGGCAGATGGACTCCATCGAGATGAAGGTGCCCGGCCTGGCAGGCGTGGTGCTTAAGCGCCGCGGCCCCAGCAGCTATAAGCCGCCCGTGGTCGAGAAGCCCAAGAAGGCGACGCGCAAGCGTACGTCCTCGGTGAAGCCCAAGACTGCAGCTGCTAAGAAGGCTCCGGCCAAGGCGAAGGCTGCCAAGCCCGCTGCCAAGGCTTCGGCCAAGTCCACCACGGCCAAAAAGGCAGCCACTAAAAAGGCTGCTCCCAAGGCCAAGGCAGCCGCTGCTAAGGCTCCTGCCAAGAAAGCGTAACAAAGCCGTTACAGCTGTAATCACCCGCCTCACGAGGGCGTAGGATACAAGACATAACCGTTCCGGGAGAAACATCCCCGGGGGAAAGGAACGTATGAATAAGATCTTCGACAACAAGCAGGAGTTTACCGAGCTCTATCGCGATGCCGTCATGAGCATCAGCGGCAAGAGTGTCGAGGCTGCCAGCGACCTGGACCGCTTTAACGCCCTGGCCAAGCTCGTGGCCGAGAAGGCACGCACCGTTGCCACCAAGAGCGACGCCCGCGTCACCGCCGAGGGCAAGAAGCGCGTGTACTACTTTTCGATCGAGTTTTTGATCGGCCGCCTGCTCGACAACTACCTGCTCAACTTTGGCGTGCGCGACATGGTCGCCGAAGCGCTCGACGACATGGGTTTTGACCTGTCCGTCATCGAGAACCAGGAGCCCGATCCGGCGCTGGGCAACGGTGGCCTGGGCCGTCTGGCCGCGTGCTTCCTGGATTCCATGGCAGCCGAGGGCATCGCCGGCTACGGCAACGGCATGCGCTACCGCTACGGCCTGTTTAAGCAGGAAATCGTCAACGGCAGCCAGGTCGAGGCCACCGACGAGTGGCTCACCCATGGCTATCCCTGGGAGGTTCGCCGTCAGGACAAGGCCGTGACCATTAAGTTTGGTGGCCACGTCGAAGGCTTTGAGGAGAACGGCCGCACGTTCTACCGCACGGTGGACACGCAGGACATCCTTGCCGTCCCTTATGACATCCCCGTTGTGGGCTATGCCGGCGAGACCGTCAACAAGCTGCGCGTCTGGGCCGCCGAGCCGGTCGAGGAGCACTTCGATCTGGAGGCCTTCAACCGCGGCGACTATGCCCTGGCCGATGCTGAGCGCGCCGAGGCCGAGGCCATCAGCGCCATCCTCTACCCCAACGACGCCGGCGAGCACGGCCGTCTGCTGCGTCTGAAGCAGGAGTACCTGTTTGTTTCGGCCGGCATCTACAGCCTGCTGGACACCTTTGAGAAGGAGCACGGCGAGAACTGGGAGCTGCTGCCGCAGTTTGTGGCCATCCACACCAACGACACGCACCCCGCCATGTGCGGACCTGAGCTCATGCGTATCCTCATCGACGAGAAGAAGCTCGAGTGGGATGACGCCTGGAACATCGTGACGCAGGTCGTGAGCTACACCAACCACACCATCCTGCCTGAGGCCCTGGAGAAGTGGCCCATCGGCATGTTCTCTAAGCTCCTCCCCCGTGTGTACCAGATCATCGACGAGATCAGCCGTCGTTGGCACGAGTCGTTCGACACCACGCAGGAGGGCTGGCAGGAGCGTCTGCGCCAGACCGCCATCCTGTGGGACGGCGAGATTCGCATGGCCAACCTGTCCGTGATCTGCAGCCACAGCGTCAACGGCGTGGCCAAGATCCACTCCGACATCATCAAGAACATCGTGCTCAAGGACTTCTACGCCCTGACGCCCGAGAAGTTCAACAACAAGACCAACGGCATCTCGCACCGTCGCTTCTTTGCCGAGGCCAACCCCACCTATGCCAAGCTCGTGACCGAGGCCATTGGCGACGGCTGGCTGAAGGACGCCTTTGAGCTGGAGAAGCTCAAGGAGTTTAAGGACGACACCGAGTTCCTGAAGGCCGTGGGTGCCTCCAAGCGCGCCAACAAGGAGCGCCTGGCCGCCTACGTTAAGGCTGAGACCGGTCTGGTCATTGACCCCAACACCGTCTTCGATGTTCAGGTGAAGCGCTTCCATGCCTACAAGCGCCAGCTCATGAACATCATGAAGGTGATGGATATCTACAACCGTCGCATCGCCGATCCCAACTTCCACGTGACGCCGACGACCTTCATCTTTAGCGGCAAGGCTGCCTCGAGCTACACCTTTGCCAAGGAGACCATCCGCCTCATTAACTCCGTGGCCGATGTCATCAACAACGACCCGCGCGTCAACGAGGTCATGAAGGTCTGCTTTATCCCCAACTTCCGTGTGAGCAACGCCCAGCTCATCTACCCCGCCGCCGAGATCTCGGAGCAGATCTCCACGGCTGGCAAGGAGGCCTCGGGCACGTCCAACATGAAGCTCATGATGAACGGCGCCATTACGCTGGGTACCCTCGACGGCGCCAACATCGAGATCGCCGACCTGGCCGGTCGCGAGAACGAGGCCATCTTTGGCCTGACCGCCCCCGAGGTCGAGCAGCTCTGGGCATCCAACAGCTACTTTGCGTGGGATACCCTCAACGGCGACCGCGAGCGTCTGGGCCGCGTGATGGACGAGCTCAAGGACGACACCTTCGCGGGTCTTTCGGGCAACTTCGAGAGCATCTACAA
>URNK01000088.1 GCA_900549195.1 uncultured Collinsella sp. | reverse complement strand
GAGTTCCGCACGCAAAGAAGGCCACTTAATGTGGCCTTCGTCTTGCGCAGGACTGTAGAGCAGGAAACCTTATATCCGGCCCCTCCGTCCGGGGACCGCGTCGTACCAGCTACAGCGTCATGTTTGGATCGGCGTCGACGTCGAACGGCGAGATTTCACCTCGGTCGAATTTACGGCGAGCGACCTCCGCGATCATGGCTGCGTTATCGGTACAGGCAGACAAGGGCGGCACCGTTACGCGAATCCCCTGACGCCCAAGCTTCTTGATCATCATCTCGCGCAGATGCGGGTTGGCCGAGACGCCGCCGCCGATGCAGTATTCCTTGCATCCGGTAGCGTGCAATGCGTTTTTGGCCTTCTTGTACTGCACGTCAAAGACAGCTGCCTCAAACGAAGCTGCCAGATCGGGCAGGTGAATCGTGCGCCCGGCCTTGGTCTCCTGCTCGATGTAGAGCGTCACGGCCGTTTTAAGGCCCGAAAGCGAGAAACGATAGTCTCCCCTGCTGTTGAGCGCACGGGGGAAATCAATCGCGCGGGGATTGCCTGTCTCGGCCAGCTTGGAAATGATGGGGCCACCGGGATAGCCCAGGCCCAACGCCTTGGCCACCTTGTCGAAGGCCTCGCCCACGGCGTCGTCGAGCGTCTCACCGAGCACCTCGTAGTCGTCCCACGCCTTCACGTGCACGAGCATGGTGTGCCCACCCGAGACAAGCGTGAAGATAAACGGCGGTTTGAGGTCGGGTTGCGCCAGCAGGTTGGCAAACAGGTGCCCCTCCAGATGGTTGACGCATATGAGCGGCTTACCGGCAGCGTAGGCAAAGCCTTTGGCAAAGGCAACGCCCACCACGAGGGCGCCCACCAGGCCCGGACCCTGTGTCACGCCCACGGCGGCAAGCTCGCTGGGCGCAATCGCCCCACCCTCAAGGCCAAGCGATGCCGCGGCATCCTCGAGCGCCGCATCCACGACACTCACAATCACCTCAACGTGTTTGCGCGAGGCGATCTCGGGCACCACGCCGCCAAAGCGGGCATGAAAATCAATCTGTGTCGACACCTGGTTGGCCAGCATATTGCCATCCGCATCGATAATCGCCACGGCCGTCTCGTCGCAGGAACTCTCGATAGCGAGCACCAGGCGGCGGCGCTCAATTTCGGCGCGCTCCCCCTCGGAGCGCCCAGGCGCAGGCAGCGGCCATACGCGTTGCTCGGCTGCCGTCGGCTCGGGCGAGGCGTTATCGACCGGAAGTACGAGGGGAAGTGGGGCCGTCATGACGATGGCGTCTTTGCCGACACCGTAGTAGCCACGACGACGACCCACCTCGGTAAAGCCCAGAGCGGCATAGAGCGCAATCGCGCCCTCGTTGCCGTCCTCGACCTCGAGCGAAGCCGTGGTGCAGCCGAGCATCTGGGCATCATAGCTCACATGCGACAGCAGCTTGCGGGCAATGCCCTCACGGCGATGTGCCGAGTCGACGGCGACATCCAGAATCTGCACATCACCGTCCACGACCATACCGCCGGCAAGGCCCAGCAGCTTGCCGTCGTCGTGTGCCACCCACCAACTGCGCGGCGCAGCGACGTCCTCGCCCAGTTCGGACAGGAACATGCCCGGCGTCCACGCCTCGTGTCCGGCACCTTCAAAGCAGGCAGCCTCTAGCGCGCTCGCGCCCTCGGCATCCGCCGCGCCCATGGGACGGAACTGCAGATGACGACCGGCGAGCTCATCGGCAACGCCCGTAATTTCGCTCTGCGCACTCTCGGCAAGACCAAGACGCTTGCGCTCGTTTTCCTCGGCATCCGAAAGGCGCGTGTAAATCGGCAGGACGCGAGCCGGATCGCCGTCACCCGCAGCGTGCGCGAGCAGCAAGCCCTCGCCCGAAGGCCACCACAGGTCGCGCTCCACGCAGCGGACGGTCTCGTCCTCACCCAGCAGCTTGCCATAGCGCACGAGACCGTCACCGGTCAGCTGAACCTGGTCCCAGTCCGCTGCTTGGCGCCACTCATCGAGCGCCACGGCGGCCTTGACCACGTGTTCGCGCTCAAATTGACGCTCGGGACCCTCATCGACCAGCATATACAGCGCCGGATATACCTCACCGCGCATAGCATCGGCCAAGATACCAAGCTTGCCGCGCACGCCAGCCTTCCACGCCGTCCAAGCGCAAGCGTCGAGCGTCGACACGCCCAGCAGCGGAACATTGGCACCGCGCGCGAGGCCCTTGGCAGTGGAGATGCCGATGCGCACACCCGTAAACGACCCCGGGCCGCGGCCGACCACGTAGTAACCAACATCGCTGCGATCCAGACCGGCTTGAGCCAGCACGCCATCAACGGTATTCACGAGCTCAACGTTGGCGTGACGGCGACACATGTGGTCGCCACTCACGAGCTTCGTCTCGCCCGTCTGCCCATCAATCCAGCTTGCCGCGCAGGCAAGCATGTCGGTCGAGGTATCGAGCGCCACCACCAGCGCGTTGTCGTTATGCAAGCTCATCTTGTACAGCCCTATCAATCAAATGGGAAAGCTCCATTGCGCGGTCACCGTGCGCCTCAAGCGTTATCGTTCGCACATCGCTGTCGCCCTCATCACGCTTGAGCGTCACCGAAAGATACTCATCCGTCAGCTCGTCCTGGAATTGTTCGCCCCATTCCAGCAGGCAAGCACCCTCATAGCCCAGCACATCGAAAATGCCCGTATCCTCGAGCTCGTAGGCATGCTCCAGACGGTATAGATCAAAGTGAAACAGCGGAATACGGCCTTGATCGTGAACGGCCATGAGCGCAAACGTAGGGCTCGTAACCATATGCCCATCGCCCAGCCCGCGCGAGACGCCCTTGGTAAAGTGAGTTTTGCCCACTCCCAGGCCACCGGTCAGGATGAGCACATCGCCGTCCTCAAGACACGGTGCAATTAGCTCGCCAAAGTACTCCGTATCGGCAGCGCAAGTCGTTTTGTAAGTACCTACCCCCAGGCGCTCCAGGGACATATATGCTCCTTATTATTCCGAGGCGTCCTCTGGTGCGGGATGTCGCTCCAGATAATCGCCCAGCATCTTAAAGTCTTCCTCCAGTAGCTCCTGCCACGCCGGATTGCGCAGCGCTGCTGCCGGATGAAAAGTGGGCATTACTACAAAATGCCCCATCTGGTGGAACCTGCCGCGCAGCTTAGTAATGCCAATCTCGGTCTTAAGCACAAAGTGCGTCGCGGGGTTGCCGAGCGTCACGATAATATCAGGCCAGATGCTTCGAATCTGCTCACGCAAAAACGGCGAGCAAGCCAGCACTTCCTCGGGACGCGGATTGCGGTTTCCCGGCGGGCGGCACTTAAGCACGTTGGCAATGTAGACGTCTTCGCGTTTGAGCCCCGCCAGCGACAAAATGCCGTTGAGGTCCTCGCCTGCCGCCCCCACAAAGGGCTCGCCCTGCAAATCCTCATTGCGGCCCGGCGCCTCGCCAATAAACATCACGCGAGCGCGGGGGTTTCCCACGCCAAACACGATATTGTGACGCGACTGGTAGAGCTGGCAGAGGTGACAATCGCCCAGAACGGCCTCAATTTCCTCGAGTGCGACCTCACGTGGTGCCTGATGGGTATGGCCGGGGATGTGCATGACGCCCATAGCGGCTCCTACACGTAGACCTTGTCGAGACGCATGCCAAAGCCGCAGGCGACCTCGTAGTTAATCGTTCCGCGCAGTCGGGCCATCTCGTCCATAGTGATCTCGGCATCGCCATCGCGGCCGACAATAATCATCTCATCACCATGTTCGGCCTCGGGAATCTCGTGTGCCGGGTTGGACTGAATGGCGACCATAAACTGGTCCATGCAGATATTGCCAACCTGATGCACACGCTCGCCGCGATACAGCACATCCATACGATTGGAAAGCGTACGCGATAGGCCGTCGGCATAACCGATCGGCAGCGTGCAGATCTGAACGCGTGTACGCGGTACGCGGTAGGTAAAACCGTAGCCCACGCCCTCACCCATCGCAGGGTGCGCCACGCGCGTCACGCGCGCATGGACGCTCATAACGGGATCAAGCTGCATCACGCGGCCACTCAGCTCGCACGGCTGCATGCCATACAAGCCAACGCCGGCGCGAATCATATCAAAATGCATCGAGGGGTCGAGCATCGAAGACGGCGTGTTGGCGCAGTGCACGATACCGCACTCAAAACCCGCATCCTTAATGGCCTGAACGGCCTCGGTAAAGCGCTGACACTGCAGCTTGTAGTCCCAGCCCGAAGGTTCATCGGCCGTGGCGAAGTGCGTAAATACGCCGTCGCACTGAATACCGCGATGGAAATTAATACCGCGGACAAAGTCGAGCACCTGCGTGTAATGTACGCCGATGCGGTTCATGCCCGTCTCGATGGCGAGATGATACTTGCCCACCTTGCCCGCCGCGACGGCACATTCGCCATACGCAAGAGCAAAGTCAGACGTATAGACCGAGGGCATGATATCAAACTCGAGCAACGTCGGAATGGCCTCGATAGGCGGCTCGCTTAGGATGAGAATGGGTTTCGTAATCCCGCCCTGTCGGAGCTCAACGCCCTCGTTAACCGTCGCCACGGCAAACATATCGGCACCAGCCGAATACATGATCTTGGCGCACTCAACAGCTCCATGGCCATAAGCATCAGCCTTGACCACGCAGCACAGGCGCTGACGTGGATTCAACAAGTTCTTATAGGCCCTCGTGTTGCGACGGAGCGCCCCGCGGTCGATCTCAACCCAGGACCAGCGCGTCAAATCGGCTTTATTCATGATTAGTCATCCGACCCTTCGTCCATGATTCCCAGATCTTCGAGCGCATCCTTTGCCGCCAGTTCCATGGCAGGACCGATCAAGTCAATAAGATCGGTCGCGATAACGCTCTTCTCACCATACTCCGTCGCCGCGGCAAAACCGGCGTAGCTGTGAAGTGCGACGGCGTACGAATACAGCAACTCCCAACGATCCATCTCGTCGCGCATGGTGGCAAGCGTGCCGGCCAAAATACCCGCGAGAACATCACCCGAACCGGCAGTTGCCAGAGAAGCCGGACCCGAGAGCGGCAGCAGCACACGCTCAACGCCACAGATAGCCGTCGTCGGCCCCTTGGCAATGACCACCAGATTGTCAGAGCCTGCAGCCCAGACAACCTTCTGCGCGGCTGCAATCGCAGTACCAAGGTCGTTCACCTCGTCACCGGCAACCAGACGCGAAAGTTCACGATAGTGCGGCGTCATAACCAACGGCTGCTCGCGACGATACATCTCGGGATTACTATCAATACCGTCAATGGCAATCTTAGCAAGGCAGTTGAGTGCATCGGCGTCCAAGATAAGCGGCACATCAAGCTCGAGCAAGCCCGAAACCACCTGCATAGCGCCGGCAGATGTCGTCATACCGGGACCGCACAGTACACAGCTGTACTTCTTTGCAATCTCGCACACCGTCATGCGCGCAGCGGCGCCAAAGGAGCCGCGGGAATCAGACGGAATAGCAAAGACGGGAATCGAAGGAAGTGCCATGCGAATAAGATTGGCGCAGGCGTCAGGAGCCGCGACTGCCACGTAACCAGCACCCGCGCGAGCTGCAGACTTGGCCGCCATAATGGCAGCACCAGGATATTGCGCAGATCCGGCGACAATAAGCACAGAGCCACGGGAATACTTATCGATATTCGTAGGTAGTGGGGCAAAGTAATCAACTAAGTCACCGGGCTCGACAATCTCGGCGGCGTGGTCGACATCATCGATGACCTCGTCAAGACGGTCGTAAAGATTGCCGCAGATCAAATCGCCAGCATACTCAGGACCATCAGCGCTATACAGACCAATCTTGGGCGCAATCATCGTCACCGTATGCTCGGCACGAATGCAGTCGTCATCAACAACGCCCGTCTCGGCATTCAGGCCCGAGGGAACATCAATGGATACGACACAATCGGCGCATTCATTGACCGTAGGAATCCAGATGGAGAACGGCGCACGCAGATTTCCGTGGAAACCGGTACCAAAAATGGCATCGACAACAACATCGGCCTTATCGATCAAAACCTCGAGTTCGTCACGCGAGGGGCCGACGCAAACGTGCACATCGCGGCCGGCAGTACGACGAGCAACATGACGTGCCAGAGCAGCAGGAATCTCATCCGGCTCAACCGGAGAAACGATATCCACGTCCACACCCTTATGGCTCAGGATATCGGCGGCAACCCAACCGTCGCCGCCATTATTACCAAAACCGACCAGAACGAGAACCCGATCGGGATTGAGCTTCAAGACCTCGTTGGCGGCAAACTCACCCGCTAGCTCCATAAGCTCGGCCTTCGAAGTCCCTTCGCGTTCGATGATATCCTCGAGACGAACGACTTCTTCGGTACTCAAAACCGGTTTCATCTATGCTCCTAGCGTATCTTGCGAAGCATCGCCCAGGTGCTCCGTCAATGCTGAATTCTGCAGCTGCTCAAGCTCATCTAAAACAGAGCGAGCCTCTTTAAATGTCTGCGCTACGCGTTTCTTGGTGCTCACCTTTTCCTCTTTTGGCTTAGGCCGAGCATCTTCGGTAATCGCGATGGCATTCGCAACGGCCAAGTCTCCTGTAAGCGTAATGGAAAGAGCGACCTCAACAACACCCAGTTCTTGAGCGATCTCGAGAGCACGGCCCGAAAGCAGCGCCTTCGGTTTGCCGAGTTTATCACGCGTAACCGAAACATCCTTGCGACCCACGCCTTGACTAAAACCCGTGCCGAGAGCTTTAAGTACCGCCTCGCGCGAAGCAAAGCGGCTCGCATAGTGAGCAGCGGGACGCGATGATGCATCGCAATACGCACGCTCTTCTTCGGTAAACACACGCCGAGCAAACGACGGCGTCTTTTCAAGAATTAATTTCATGCGGGAAATCTCGACGATATCAACGCCGATACCAGCTTCAGCCATGTTCACCTCCATATCGCACAGACTAAGTTATTGTAGCCCGTTCACAGAAGATGCGACAAACGAGGGTTATAAAACACAGCTACTATGTGAGACAAAAGCCCGTAAACGCAAAAAAGGGGGAGGCCGCGAGGCCTCCCCCTTCCAAGTTCAAGCGTACGGCTCGGTGCCGTCCACCGGTCAGCGGCGCCCTGGCCTCCCA
>URNK01000087.1 GCA_900549195.1 uncultured Collinsella sp. | reverse complement strand
CTGAACCACTTGGCGTACGGACGGGGGAACAGGGCGACGAGCACCGAGGCCACCATCGGGGCCGCGATAGCGACCAAGCCGAGAAGGGACAGACTGACTGCAAATGACATTGTTTCTCCCTTCTCCTACACGCCGACGACCACGAAGACAAACGCCAGCACGGCGATGCCAACGACGGCCCAGGTCTGATTGCCAAGCACCTTAAAACGCGAGCGCGAGCAGGAATTCTCGATCACGCCGCATACGACAAAGTCGATCAGGCACTTCACCAGGAAGATGACTGCACCCAGAACAGCGGCGGCGCCCACGGACGCGGGCTCGCCCCAGGGGACAAAGATCGCGCAGAACCAGGCGACGACCAGGACCTGTTTCATGGACATGGCAAGCTTGGCCATGGCGAGCGACGGGCCGGAAAGCTCGGCGAGCGGACCTTCCTGAAGCTCTTGCTCGGCCTCGGCTTGATCAAACGGCAGCTTGCCGAGTTCCATGTAGCAGGCAATCGCAAAGGCAATGCCGGCGAGGATCACGGCGACCGGCGCGTCGATGGCGCCCGTCATGATGTGCTGACCCATGGTGGCGATGTCGGTGGAGCCGCACACCAGGGCGGCGGCAAACAGCGCCAGCAGCATGGAAGGCTCGATGAGCACGCTCATGAGCAGCTCGCGGACGCCGCCGATACCGGCGTAGGCGTTGGACGAATCCACACCGCAGAGGGCGAAGAAGAAACGGGCGAGCGCCAGGCTGTACATGATGGTAATGGCGTCACCAAAGACCGGGATGGGGCTTTGTGCCGTAAAGAGCGGCAGACCCATCGCGAGCATAAAGGCGACGGCGAAGAACAGCGGCGGCATGATGCGCAGCGCAAAGCTCGCATCCTCGCTCTGGGACTCGGGGCGCGCAAAGAGCTTGGCCAGGTCGCGGTAGTCCTGCATGATGCTGGGGCCGCGACGGTTGTGCATCTTGGCGCGGATCACGCGGCCGAGACCGGAGAAGAACGGTGCGACGGCCATGACGACCACGCCCTGCAGAACGGCAAGTACGATGTTGTTCATGCTCTCCCCTCCTTAACCCATTTGCACGGCGAGCACGAGGAACACCACGAGTGCCGCGACGATGTAGCAGATATAGATGCTGTAGTTGCCGCCCTCGAGCTTAGTCGCGAGATCGGCGAGCTTCTCGACACCCTTATGCGGGGCATCGACGAGAACCTTGTCGGGTACGGGCTCCACAGCCTCGGCCACACCGGTGAGCTTCTGGAAGAAGTGCGCGATGGACCAGCAGACGGCCGTGCAGCGGTCGCGCAGCGTGTAGAGCGGCTGCATGAACCAGGACACCTCGGAGGCAAAGGTCGTGGCCACGACGGGCATATGCTCGTTGGGAGCATAGCCGCATGCCCACGGCTGGGACTTCTGCACCTTGCCGACGGTCTTGAGCTTGCGATAACCGCAGGCAAGGCCGACGAGCACCACGAGCGCAATGGCGATCGCGGGCGTGGAGGTGGCAGCGCCGGAGTACTGGTTCATGAGCTGCATGCCCTCGGCGGCAAACACACCACCGTACGGATGCAGCACGGACGCGGCGACATCGACCAGCACGGGAGCGATCACGGGAGCGCAAATGCCCAACACGACGCAGATGGCAGCGAGCAGGCCCTGCGCAAACACCATGGGGGCGGGAACCTCCTTGGCATTGGCCGCGGCCTCGGAGCGGGGCGCGGAGGCAAAGGAGACGCCGTAGGCCTTGACGAAGCACGTGACAGCCAGCGCGCCGGTAATGGCGAGCGCGACGGCAGAGAACACGGCCACGATCATGACGGCCTTGTCACCCTGCATGGCGGCATTAAACAGCGACTGATAGGTAAACCACTCGGACACAAAGCCGTTGAAGGGCGGGATGGCCGAGATGGCAAGTGCGCCAACGAGGAAGCAGATGGCCGTTGCCGGCATACGACGGAACAGGCCGCCCATCTTCTCCATATTGCGCGTACCCGTGGAGTACAGCAGCGCACCGGCGCCCAAGAACAGCTCGCCCTTAAACATCGCGTGGTTAAACGTGTGGTAGAGGGCGGCCATCAAAGCCAGGACGGCGATGCCGACAGAGTTGAGCGCCATGGCGGCCATGGAGGCGCCGACGCCGAGCAGGATGATGCCGATGTTCTCGACGGAGTGATAGGCCAGCAGGCGCTTGATGTCATGCTCCTGCAGGGCGAAGGCCACGCCGAGGACCGACGAGATCGCACCGAAGACCATGACCATAAGGCCCCACCAGACCTGAACGCCCGAGGCGGAGAGCAGGTCGAGACCAACCTTGAGGATACCGAAGATACCGATCTTGATCATGCCGCCGGACATGAGGGCCGACACGTTGGACGGCGCCTCGGGATGTGCCTTGGGCAGCCAGCCGTGCAGCGGGATAATACCGGCCTTGGCGCCAAAGCCAAAGAAGGCGAGCACGAAGCACACGGATGCGACCGCGGGGCTAAACTGCGTGGCGCGGAAATCCGCAAAGGCAAACGAGCCACCGGCGAAGTTGGTCATGGTGAGGAAGCTCGCCATGATGAGCACAAAGCCCACGTGCGCGATTACAAAGTAGAGCCAACCGCCATGAATGGAGTTCTCGTTCTCCTCGATCACGACCAGGAAGTACGAGGTCAGCGACATGAGCTCAAAGGCGACCAGGAACCAAAACACGTTGTCGGCGGTAATGACGAGCATCATGGACGCCACGAAGGTGTTAAAGAAGAAGCCAGCGCGGCCCTTTTTGCCCGGGTACTCATCAAAGTAGTTGAGACCGTAGATCGAACCGGCAAACGCGAGCACCGAGATGAGCGCCACGAACAGACCGGACAGCTGATTGAGCAGCAGCTGGAAATGGGCAAACGGGAAAAACACGATGGTGTCGACCGACGTGACATCGCCCAGCACGGCCTGGATACCGGCCACAAACGAAAGCACCGCGGCGGCGGCGCCGATCAGGCAGCCGGCGGTCTTGGCGGCGTTATCGGCCTTGATCAGCAGAACCGAGGCGAGCGCACCGATGCACGAGACGGCAAGCGATGCGATAAACAGCGTCATGCTATCCATTGTTTACGCTCCCTTCTGCTTTCTCGGACAGGCCCTGGGCCACAGCGGTAACGTCGACGACTGGACCGTTTTCGATCGAGCGCAGGCGCTTGGCCTCGTCGAGCTCGCGATCGGCCGCGCCGCCCATGACGGTCAGCGCCTTGGTGGGGCACGCCGCCACACAATGCGGGCCGTCCGGATCGAAGGCACACAGGTCGCACTTGACGGCGCAGGTGTACTGGCCAGGAGCCCACGTAAGCAGGCTGCTCAGGGACTTAGGATACGAAGGCGTCGGGTCGCACATGCCTGCGACACCGGCGATAGACGTGCCATCGGGATGGATGGCTCCGAAGGGGCACGCGATGGCGCACAGCCTGCACCCGATGCACTCCTGCTCCTTGACGTGGATGCGATCGCCATCGTGCTCGATGGCATTCACCGGGCAAACCTCGGCGCAGGGAGCACCCTCGCAATGGTGGCAGGCAAGGGCGGCCGAAATACCGCCGGTCTTCACGAGCGCCAGGCGCGGCGTATCCTGAAGACCCTGCATCCGGTGGGCGTCGGCACAGGCGGACTGGCATGTTCCGCAGCCGATGCACCTCTCCGGGTTGATGTCGATGAAGCGGTTCATCCCCACTTCCTTTCAAAATAACGGGCCGGGCTCCCGAACGTACGGGACGCCCGGCCCAAAAAGCCAACGAGAACGGGACTACACGATTTGGTTCACGTGCGTCTCGTCGTCGAACTTGGCGGCGCCAGGCTCAACGTCCTGGGGAGCAGCGGCGTCCACCAGAGCCTGCTTGAGCTCGGTGTACTGACGCTCTACCTCACCCTCTGCCCAAACCTGGTCGGCAATGGCGTCGACCTGGCAGGCGGAGAACTTGTCCTCGGGCGTATGCGAGACCGGGTCGACCTTGTGCATGGTCAGCTCGTTGCACTTGCCGATCCACCACTGGTAGGTCATGTAGACCGTGCCCTTATTGATGCGATCGCTCACGTCGGCGCGGCTGTATACCTGGCCGCGGCGGCTATGAATCGAGACGATGTCGCCGTTCTTGATGCCGCGTGCCTCGGCGTCCGCGGGATTCATGCGGACAAAGCCGGGCTCGTCGGCGAGCAGCGCCAGCGTCTTGCAGTTGCCGGTCATCGAGCGGCAGCTGTAGTGACCGACCTCGCGGACGGTGCACAGAATGAGCGGGTACTCATCGTCGGGAAGCTCGGAGGGCGCCTCCCAGTCGTGCGCCATCAGGTTGGCGCGGCCGTCCTTGGTGGTGAACTTGCCACCAGCGAACATGTCGGGCGTACCGTGGTCGTTCACATCGGTGCTCTTGACCGGCCACTGGGCGTAACCGCCCTCGGGAGCCATCTTCTCGTAGGTCGCGCCCACAAAGTTGGGGCACAGGCTAATGCACTCGTTCCAGATCTGCTCGGTGTTGTCGTAGTGCATGGGATAGCCCATACGCGTGGACAGGTCCGCGAAGATCTCCCAGTCGTGGCGGCACTCGCCCTTGGGCGGAACAGCCGCGTCAAAGTGCTGGAAGCTACGGTCGGATGCGGTAAAGACACCCTCGTGCTCGCCCCAAGAGGTGGCGGGCAGGATGACGTCGGCGAGCATGGTCGTCTGCGTCATAAAGATGTCCTGGCAAATGAACAGATCCAGCTCGGAGAGCGTCTTGCGCATACCGGCCGAATCGGGCTCGGTCTGCACCGGGTCCTCGCCGTAGTTGTAGAAGCAGTGCACCTTGCCCTCGTCGACCAGGTGGCCCAGGTCGGTGAGCTTGTAGCCCTCCTCGAGCGGGAGCTTTTCCTCGGGCACGCCCCAAGCCTTTGCAAACTTGGCGCGCACGGCGGGGTCGGTGACTTTCTGGTAGCCAGGGTACAGGTTAGGCAGCATGCCCATATCGCAGGAGCCCTGGACGTTGTTCTGACCACGCACGGGCGCGAGGCCGGAATTGGGTTTGCCGATCTGGCCGGCAACGCAGGCGATGGAGGCGATGGTGTGCACCGTCTTCAGGTTCTGCTTCTGCTGGCATACGCCCATGCCCCAGCCAATGATGGCGGAGGGCTTCGCCGTGGCGTACATCTCGGCAGCTTGGTGGATCAACGCGGGCTCGACACCCGTGATGTCCTGTACGGATTCGGGAGTGTAGTTCTTGATGGTCTCCCACCACTCGTCAAAGCCGTTCGTGTGCTCGGCGACGAATTCCTTGTCGTAGAGGCCATCGTTGACCAAGCAGTTGGCAAAGGCGTTGAGGAACGCGACGTTGCAACCATTCTTGATCGGAAGGTAGAGATCGGCGATACGCGCGGTTTCGATATGGCGCGGATCGGCGACGATGATCTTGCAACCCTTTTCTTTGGCTCGCACGATACGCCTTGCGACGATGGGGTGCGAATCGGCAGGGTTATAGCCGAAGAGGAAAATGCAGCCCGCATCCTCCATACCGGGGATGGAGCATGACATGCAACCTGAACCAACCGTGTCCATCAGACCGAGGACAGTAGGGCCGTGTCAAGTACGGGCGCAGTTGTCCACGCTGTGGGTGCCGATGCACGCACGCGTAAACTTCTGCATGACGTAGTTCGCCTCATTGCCGCCGCCTCGCGAAGAGCCGGTGGTCATGACAGCGTTAGGACCATATTCGTCAATTATGGCCTGCATCTTAGATGCGGTGAAATCCAGTGCCTCGTCCCAGCTTACGCGCTCAAGATCCGCGCCCTTAGTGCGGCGGATCATCGGGTGCAGTACGCGAGGAGTCAAGATCTTGGTGTCGTTGATGAAGTCGTAGCCGCTCATGCCCTTAAGGCACAGCTCGCTCTGGTTGGTGATGCCGTTGAGCGGTTCGGTACCCACGACCTGGCCGTTTTGGACCAAGAGGTTAAACTGGCAACCGGCGCCGCAGTACGGGCAAATCACTTTATGCTTCTCCATGACACCCTCCTTCCTTTCTCTGCTACCGAATACTCGGTACTTATTTGACAATCATTGGGCCTATCGCCCGACGCTTACGCCTCGTTTTCGATGGTGGCGCGGGCACGCTCGGCAGTCAGTTCTGCCAGACGCTCCTCGTCCACCAGGGTGAGGCCCTTGGTCGGACACGCCTCGGCACACGCCGGACCGCCGGGACGGTCCACGCACAGGTCGCACTTGAGCACGAAGCTCTTAGTCTGCGAACCCACGCGAACGTCACCCATCAAGACGGGGACCTGCGTGGTCGCCACGCTCACGGCGCCAAAGGGGCATGCCATAACGCAGCTCTTGCAGCCGATGCAGTTGTCCTCGTTGACGCCGATACGATGGTTCTTTGGATCAAAGAACAAGGCGCCCGTAGGACAGGCCTTCGCGCACGGAGCGTCCTCGCAATGGTGACATGCCACCGGCGCGGAGATCTCGTAGGTGCGCGTTACGCGCAAGCGAGGTGCGGCGATGTTGCCGGGAATATCGTGTGCCTCGATGCACGCCGCCATACAGGTTTGGCACCCAATGCAGCGTGAAGAATCAGCCACGACTCGTTTATTGCCCATGTTGTTCACTCCCTCCTGAATCCCATGCCGGAGAGACCCTGCCGACGTTGCCCCGGACCGCCCGTGGTCCGGCATCGGCGTATCGAGCGCATGCGGCGAAACAGGCACTTCGATAGAATTCCTCCAACGATATACAGGTTAAATATACGCAGTTGCAGGGGGCAAACTTGAGCATAGGCCCTGCAATACGGGTGTATTGCAGGGGTTTTGGCAGGTTGGAACTATTCTCGGATAGCTATAAAGGTGAGTGTATTACATGCGTAAATCCAGGGGAGATTTCACGCTCGTTTATAAAGGATGTAATACGTTTGATATATATTTCGCGCTCATTAACTTGAGTGCAATAAAGCAGTGGTTATAAGATTGGCTATTATTAGCCAATGTTGTATTTGACCATTCATATTGCACGCTCATTAAGGGGGCCAGTGATGTCATCGACGCAAAAACGAGCCATCCTGCAGGTGCGCATTCGCGAAGAGGACAAACAGCATGCCGAGCGCCTCTACGACGCCATGGGCACATCGCTCGCCGAGGCTGTCCGCCTTTTTAATATGAGCAGGACATTGTCAAGAGGCAAAATCGGGCCTGGCCCCAACGAT
>URNK01000086.1 GCA_900549195.1 uncultured Collinsella sp. | reverse complement strand
CGGCGTCATCGAGCGCATCGATCTCGGAGCCGAGCAAGACGTTGCTCGCATCGATGCCGATCTGCGCGCAGACGGTGGCGGCGACGCGGTCGTTGTCGCCGGTCAGGACCTTGACCGCTACGCCCTTGGCCTCGAGGGTGGCGACGGCGCCCGCGGCACTCGCCTTGGGCGGATCGAGGAAAGCCAAAAAGCCCATCAGCACCATGTCGCATTCGTCGGCGATGCCAAACTCGCCCACGCAGCGCGGATTGGTTTTCTGCGCCACGGCAATTACGCGCAGGCCCTCGGCGTTAAGATCGGCGATCTGTTTGCGAATCTGGGCGAGGCTCTCGTTGGTGAGCGGCTGGGCGATGCCATCGACCTCGACAAAGGAGCAGATCTCGAGCATTTCCTCGGCAGCTCCTTTGGTAATCATCTGGGTTTTGCCTTGGGTGTCGGAGACAACTACGCTCAGGCGACGGCGCGAGAAATCGAAGGGAACCTCGTCGACCTTGGTATAGCGGTCGCGCAGGCTCTGGCCCAGCATGGAATTGGGTGCGACGGTCGAGGGCGTCACATCGGCGCGGTCGATAACGGCCAGGTCGATAAGGTTTTTGAGGCCGGTCTGGAAGAAGCTGTTCAAAAACGCATGGCGCAGCACACGCGTGTCCTCGTTGCCGTCGGTGTTGAGGTAGCGCTCGAGCACGATGCAGTCTTCGGTGAGGGTGCCGGTCTTGTCGCAGCACAGGACATCCATCGCGCCGAGGTTTTGAATCGCCGGCAGCTCCTTGACGATAACCTGGCGACGGGCGAGGTCCTTGGCGCCCTGCGATAGGCTCGTGGTCACGATGACGGGAAGCATCTGCGGCGTGATGCCCACGGCCACGCTCGTGGCGAAAAGCAGCGCGTCGATGACGTTGCCCTTGGTGGCGGCGTTGATGGCAAAGACGGCCGGCGCCATAACGAGCATGCGGCGTACGATCAACATAGAGACGCTCGAGACGCCGCGGTCAAACGCGCTCTTCTCGCCGCGCCCGTTGAGCATCTTGGCGATGCCGCCCAGGTAGGTGTCCGAGCCGGTGGCAACGACAAGTGCCATGGCGGTGCCGTTTTGCACGGAGGTGCCGGTAAAGACGGTGCTCTTGCAGGCAGAAAGCGGCAGCGCGGAGCCGTCGGCACCCTCGACGACGGTGATGGCAGCGCTCTTCTCGACGGCCTCGCTCTCGCCGGTGAGCGCGGACTCGATCACAAACAAGTCACGCGCGGCGATGATGCGGGCGTCGGCTGGCACCATATCACCGGCAGAGAGGCGGATCACATCGCCGGGGACGAGCTCGTCGAAGGGAATCTCGATGCGCTCGCCGTCGCGCAGGGCGGTGCAGGTGTTGGAGACCAGGTCCTTAAGGGCCTCGGCCGCATTGCCGCTGCGGGCTTCCTGGATAAACTTCATACCGCCCGATACCAGCAGCATGATACCGATGACGATGACCGTGGAGGGGTCGCGCTGCGGCTCGGGCACGGCGAGCACGTCGATGTAGAGCGAAACCAGCGCGAGCGCGGCGAGGATGCCGGCGAAGGGATCGATAAAGGCATCGGCGATGCGGCGGGCGAGCGTTTTGGTTGGCGCCTCGATGGTGTTGGGGCCGGAGGCGTCCAGACGCTCGGTTGCCTGCTCGGCGGTGAGGCCATTTACCGTGGCATCGAGCAGAACGAGGGCGTCCTCGGCGCTATGGGTGGCGGCGAATATGGTGTTCTTGGACAGGCCGGTGCGAGCGGCAGGGCGCGCCGTGCGGCGGCGCTTGGAGATGGCTTCGAGAACCGTGGCGGTTTTGAGCATCAGCATAGGGTCCTCCTTGTTGAAGGGAGTTAGCGTACGTGTCGTATTGAGTTGCAAAAAACCTAGATGTCGCTCACGTCAAGCTCACGAACCACCACAAAGGGGACAGGCACCTTTGTGGGGGGTTGACGATCTGCCGGTGGCGTTTATGCGTGTGCGGAGTCCTCGCGGCGTGCCGAGGGCGACATGCAGGTTTTTCGACTAGGACTGCCTTCCATGGCACACCTCCTAAAGGCTGAGCGCAGCGCGCTTTGGGTATCTCGTACCCCTTTTTAATCCGCCCGTATTTTTGATGAGGGGGTTTGACATGTCAACCCCATTGTTCGGAAAACCATTCCCTTTGACAAAGCCTTTACAGAATGCCGTGGCCCCAAAGCGCGCCCGCATCGACGCTTCGCCTGCGCTAAACTGGAAGGCACGTACGCGATTACGAGAGGAGCCCGCATGGAGGCTTACAAGCAAGAGTTCATCAAGTTCATGGTCGAGTCCGACGTCCTTAAGTTCGGCAGCTTTACGCTCAAGAGCGGCCGTCAGTCCCCGTTCTTTATGAACGCCGGCGCTTACGTGACGGGCTATCAGCTCAAGAAGCTGGGCGAGTATTACGCCCAGGCCATCCACGATAACTTTGGCGACGACTTTGATGTGCTGTTTGGACCGGCCTACAAGGGTATTCCGCTGGCCGTCGTGACCGCAATTGCCTACCACGAGCTGTACGGCAAGGAGGTCAAGTACTGCTGCGACCGCAAGGAGGCCAAGGACCACGGTGCCGATAAGGGCAACCTGCTGGGTTATGAACCCAAGGACGGCGACCGTGTGGTCATGGTCGAGGATGTCACCACCAGCGGCAAGTCCATCGACGAGACCTATCCCAAGGTTAAGGCTGCTGCCGACGTCGAAATCAAGGGCCTGATCGTGTCCCTCAACCGCATGGAGGTCGGCAAGGGCGGCGTGACCACCGCGCAGAAGGAGATCGAGGCAAAGTACGGTTTCCCCGTCGCGAGCATCGTTTCCATGGCCGAGGTCGTCGAGACCCTCTACAACCACGAGATCGACGGCAAGGTTGTCATCGATGACGAGCTCAAGGCCGCCATCGACGCCTACTACGAGCAGTACGGAGCTCGGGAGTAGTTACGGCGTTTTACCAAACGCCGTAACCGGCCGACGCTGCGCGCCGCCCAGAGCGACAATTTGTCATTCAAAAGGCGAGGCATGACCAGAAGGTCAATGCCTCGCCTTTTTCATGCCAACTTGTTCGCTCTGGACGTCGCTCGCTGTCCGTCCTCTACCTGCGGCGTTGCCGGAGTAGGGTAGTTTGGCACTTGGGGACGTTCCTTTTGTGCCGGCACTTTGGGACACTCCTTGTCAGGAGAGTGATGCAAGGTGCTCGTCCTTTGCTTTACCGAGATAAAGTGAACGTGTAGATTCGCAACCCACTCGCAACCGTTCTATGGCACGATATTGAACGAATGTATGCTATGCGCCCGAGCCTTTCGGGCAGAGTGGGAGACAGTATGGTCAAGCTGTACGAGGACGGCATCTACCTGCGCGGCGGCAGCGAGGTTGTGCCTGCGGCCGAGGCTACCGAGCGCGGTATTAGGCAGACGCCCGAGGATGCCAAGCGCGGCACCATCGCGTATTCGATCCTCCAGGCACATAACACGTCGCGTGACCCCGAGGCACTCAAGATTCGCTTTGACGCCATGGCGAGCCACGACATCACCTTCGTTGGCATCATCCAGACGGCGCGCGCCTCGGGCATGGAGCAGTTCCCGCTGCCCTACGTGCTCACCAACTGCCATAACTCGCTGTGCGCCGTGGGAGGCACCATCAATGAGGACGACCACGTCTTTGGCCTTTCCGCGGCCAAGAAGTACGGCGGCATCTTCGTCCCGCCGCACATCGCCGTCATCCACTCCTTTATGCGTGAGAACTTCGCCGGCTGTGGCAAGATGATCCTGGGCTCCGACTCGCACACCCGCTACGGCGCTCTGGGCACCATGGCCGTGGGCGAGGGCGGTGGCGAGCTGGCAAAGCAGCTGCTGCGCGACACCTACGACGTTGCCTATCCCGGCGTCGTTGCCATCTACCTCACGGGCGCCCCGCGCCCCGGCGTTGGCCCACACGATGTGGCGCTCGCCATCATCCGCGCCGTCTTTGCCAAGGGTTACGTTAAGAACAGGGTCATGGAGTTCGTAGGCCCCGGCATCGCGAGCATGACGACCGACTACCGCAACGGCGTCGACGTCATGAGCACCGAGACCACCTGCCTGTCGAGCATCTGGGCCACCGACGAGGACACGCACGCGTTTTTGACCATGCACGGCCGCGGCGACGACTACCGCGAGCTCAAGCCCGCCGATGTTGCCTACTACGACGGCTGCGTCGAGGTCGATCTGTCGAGCATCAAGCCCATGATCGCGCTGCCGTTCCATCCTTCCAACGGCTTTGAGATCGACGAGCTCAACGAGAACCTCGAGGACATCCTGCACGAGGTAGAGCTCGAGGCCGCCAAGATCGGCGAGGGCAAGACGCACTTTAGCCTGCTCGACAAGATTGTCGACGGCAAGCTGCACGTGCAGCAGGGCGTCATCGCCGGCTGCTCGGGCGGCAACTACGACTCCGTGGTCCAGGCTGCCCGCGTGCTTAAGGGCGCCAACACCGGCTGCGGCGAGTTTTCGCTGTCGGTCTATCCCACGAGCCAGCCCGTGGCGCTCGAGCTTACACGCCGCGGCTACATCTACGACCTCATGGAGGCCGGCGCGATCGTGCGCACGGCATTCTGCGGCCCGTGCTTTGGTGCCGGCGACACGCCTGCCAACAACGGCCTTTCGATCCGCCACACCACGCGCAACTTCCCCAATCGCGAGGGTTCCAAGCCGGGCAACGGCCAGCTGAGCGCCGTGGCCCTGATGGACGCCCGCTCCATTGCGGCGACGGCGGCCAACGGCGGCATCCTGACGCCGGCGACCGACCTGCCCGAGGAGACCTGGGACGAGGCCTGCGAGTACACCTTTGACGACGCGCCGTACAAAAAGCGCGTGTACTGGGGCTTTGGCAAGGCTGAGCCGGCCGACGAGCTGGTCGAGGGCCCCAACATCAAGCCGTGGCCCGCGATGGAGCCTCTCGGCGACGACATCCTGCTCAAGGTGTGCTCCAAGATCATGGATCCGGTCACCACGACCGACGAGCTCATTCCTTCGGGCGAGACGAGCTCCTTCCGCTCCAACCCGCTGGGCCTGGCCGAGTTTACGTTGAGCCGCCGCGATCCGGCCTATGTCGGTCGCTCCAAGGAGGTTGACGCCGTGGAGAAGCGCCGCGTGGCCGGTGAGTCCGAGGGCGACCTGGCGGCGCTCGATGCCGAGCTTGCCGGCGTGTTTGAGGCGCTGGCCGGCGCGGGTGTCGCGGCCGATGCCAAGGCGACCGAGTTTGGCTCCATGCTCTATGCCAGGAAGCCCGGTGACGGTTCTGCCCGCGAGCAGGCTGCGAGCTGCCAGCGCGTGATCGGCGGCCTGGCCAACATCGTCCACGAGTACGCCACCAAGCGCTATCGCTCCAACGTGATGAACTGGGGCATGGTGCCCTTCCAGATGGAGGCCGAGCCCAACTTTGAGGTGGGCGACTATGTCTTCGTGCCGGGGATTCGCGCTGCGCTCGATGACGACCTAAAGGACATCGCCGCCTACGTGGTGCGTGCCGACGGTGCGGTTGAGCAGATCGAGCTCTACGTTGCCGATATGACGGCAGAGGAGCGTGCCATCGTCAAGGCTGGCTGCCTGATCAACTACAACAAGTTCAAGGCCGCTGCCGAGTAACGCACTTAATTGTCCGCCCGGGGCTTACCCTTTCCCGCCCGCTCACGCGCTTCGCGAGGGTCGCGTTCGGGAAAGGGTAAGTCCCGGGCTACATTTCTGCGTTCTCGTTGGGTCTTGAGGGACGCTAATAAATGGACTTGCTTGATGCCACCTCTGTTAATGGGGCGGCTTCTTTTTGTCGAAAACTACCACATTGGGGACGGGCACTTTTGTGGCGGCTCGATTCGTCTTAATCTGTAACATCTTGGCCGCTAAAAGTGGGCCTGGTGTTACAGATTGAGACAAACAATCGCCGCCGATCATTTCATCTCGATCTGTAACATCTAGGATTGAAAAGGGCCGCTAGATGTTACAGATCGAGACAGTGGAACATCGGAGCCGAGACCACCACAAAGGTGACTGCCCGGCGGGTCCTTATTTCGATGGGGTCCAGGTTATTTCATCGTCAAATAGCCAAGTGCGTGCCGAGCCGCTGTTGCGCGCTGTCTGCGGATCGGGCTCGCAAGTTTGTTCGTAGGCATCCTCGGTACACCGATCCATAAAATCGACGACTGCCGTCTGGTCGCCTTCCATGACGTAGATCACGTTGCCATCCGAGATATAGACCCCCGGCCCTTCGTTGTCCACGTAGCCGGGGTCGTATGAAACGTTGCACAGTCTGCTTCCGTTTGCCGCATCGAGCTCGAGGGTCGAATAATACCCGCCATTCATTTGGATTTTCTTGGCTCGATATATTACGGCGCCGTACCACCGCTTAAACGTCTTGCCTTTGAGTAAACTGGTTGCCTTGCCGATAAGCTGCTCATCTTGGGTATAGCGCGTGGCTCCAAGTTCGATTCGGGGATAGTTGCTGATCCCAAGCGCTGCGGGCGTACCGTCGAAATCGACGGTGATTGAATCGGGTTTGACGATATCGGTGAGGATTTCGATGGGGTAGCTTACGGTTTCAACCGCCGCCTGCGTCGCCGAGGCAGGGAGAAATGCGAGATAGATAATGCCCACGCCGACTGCGGTAACTGCAAACGCTAAGACGAGTAGGCCGATATAGGTGGAGCGTTTCACGGCGAGTACCCCGCAAACAGTATGCATTCATTAAGATAAGTGATAACAGCTTACGACAATATTCAAAAGAAAGCGACCGCCCGGAATGAGAGGGGCTAAAAGGCCCTATTAGGCTCCGATTTGACCTCTAATAGGAATATTTGCCCCTCCTCTCATTCTGGGCGAGAGGTCAATAATTGAGTTCACGAGTTTTGCGCAATACTATTCTCACTAAACTCACTATTTTCACTATAAGCACTATAAAAACGATGGGGGCGATGACGAGAACATTGTGACGTGCGATAGCTAAGCCGTTTAAGCCGGACTCTGACCTTGAATCTCCGCCTCTATCTGTGCGAACGGGCTATTGTCGGTTCTCGATTCCATCGCTGCGTTCTCGTTGGGTCTTGGGATCGCCAAACGTAGACTGGGCTTGATGCCGCCTCTTTTAATCGGGGCTGATTCTTCTCTGGACCACCACAAAGGTGCCTGTCCCCTTTGTGATGGTTTGCATGTCATGAGAGCACTCAGAAAATCTTATATATAGAGACTTAGATTTGTGTATAAGATCTGTCTCTTATACACATCTCCGAGCCCACGAGACTAGCGCTCATC
>URNK01000085.1 GCA_900549195.1 uncultured Collinsella sp. | reverse complement strand
ACGAGATGAGCGCTAGTCTCGTGGGCTCGGAGATGTGTATAAGAGACAGCGCCGCTGCCAGGGCACCGGCAAGAAGTTCTACTTCCCCGCGGTGCAGCCCACCTGCGTCAACATGGATCTCATCACGCTCGAGAAGCTCGTGCGCTGCCTGGAGACGGGCGAGGGCGAGGTGCAGATCGGCGTGTCGGACGAGGCTGCCGACCAGGCTAAACTCACGCTCGACCGCATGCTCGAGTACGCGGCGCGTTAGAACGATGTGACATGAGGGACGGTTCCTTATGTCACATTACAAAGGAGAGGATTCCTGTGGAAACCAAACAATACCCCGACATGGAGTGCGACGTCGTTATTGCCGGCTGCGGCGTAGCGGGCTTGTACGCGGCTCTCAACCTGCCGACGAGCACGCGCGTGATCATGCTCTCCAAGGGCGCTGTCGACGAGTGCGATTCGATGCTCGCGCAGGGCGGCATCTGCGTACTGCCCGAGGGCTCGGACTACGATGCCTTCTTTGAGGACACCATGCACGCCGGCCACTACGAGAACCGCCGCGAGAGCGTCGACATCATGATTCGCTCGAGCCGCTCGGTCATCAACGACTTGCTAGCGATGGGCGTGGACTTTGAGCGCAAGGCCGACGGCAGCCTCGACTTTACCCGCGAGGGCGCGCACAGCCGTCCGCGCATTGCCTTCCATGCCGACATTACGGGCAAGGAGATCACGACCAAGCTGCTCCAGGCCGTTCGCAAGCTGGATAACGTGCAGATTTTGGAGCACGTGGCCATGACCGACATCCTGACGGGCGAACATGACGGCGCCAGGGTGTGTGCCGGTGTCATCGCCGTTCCCGTGGACGAGGACAACTCGGTTCGTCCCGCCGACGAGCTGGTAAATGCCGCCGAGGGCGCGCATGCCGGCGAGCCGTTTAAGATCCATGCCTGCCACACGCTGTGGGCAACGGGCGGCATCGGCGGCGTATACGACCATTCGACCAACTACCCGCAGCTCACGGGCGACGCCTGCTACATTGCTCAGGAGCATGACATTAAGATGGAGCATCTGGACTACGTGCAGATTCACCCCACGGGACTGTTCTCGCCGCAGCCGGGCCGCACCTTCCTGATCAGCGAGAGCTGCCGCGGCGAGGGCGCGATTTTGCTCAACGCCGCCGGCGAGCGCTTTACCGACGAGCTTCAGCCGCGCGATGTGGTCGCCGCCGCTATTCGCGAGCAGATGAAGCAGGACGGTGCCGAGCACGAGTGGCTGAGCTTTGCCCCCGTCGAGCGCGATGTGGTGACCGGGCATTTTGCCAACATTCGCGCGCGCTGCCTTGAGGACGGCCGCGACATCTTGGACGAGCCCATCCCCGTTACGCCCACGCAGCACTACTTTATGGGCGGCGTATGGGTCGATAAGGACGGCCGCACTTCGATGCCCGAGCTCTACGCCGCGGGCGAGACGGCTTGCAATGGCGTTCACGGCAAGAATCGCCTTGCATCAAACAGCCTGCTCGAGGCGCTGGTCTGGGGTCGTCGCGCCGCGTGGTACATGCGCACCGGCGAGTCGCTGGCCGTGGAGCAGGCGGGCGATCCCGCGCTCGATGGCCGTCATCGCGCCCTGAGCGCCGACACCCTGGCAATCGATGATTTGGCCCGTGCCGCCGGCACGCAGGCCGTGGAGGAGTAGACCATGAATCCCATTACCATGAAGCTCGTCGTCGATGATCTGATTCTGCAGGCTCTGCGCGAGGACATTACGTTTGAGGACGTGAGCACGGCGAGCGTGTGCCCCACGGCGCGTCCCGCCAAGGTGGAGCTTATCGCCAAGGCCGATGGTATCATCGCGGGGCTGGATGTGTTTGCTCGCACCTTTGAGCTGCTGGATTCGCAGAGCACGGTGCTGCTCGACGTTGCCGATGGCGACGAGGTGCACGCCGGCGACCATGTGGGTCAGGTACGCGGCGATGCGCGCGTGCTGCTTTCGGGTGAGCGCGTGGCACTCAACTACCTGCAGCGCATGAGCGGTATCGCTACCTATACGCACCAGATGGCCGCGGCGCTCGAGGGCACCAAGACCGTGCTCGTCGATACGCGCAAGACCACGCCGGGCATGCGCGTCTTTGAGAAGGCCGCGGTCGAGATTGGCGGCGGCAGCAACCACCGTTACAACCTGTCGACGGCCGTCATGCTCAAGGACAACCACATCGATGCCGCCGGCGGCGTGACGCGTGCAATCGAGATGGCGCGCGCCCATGCATCGTTTACCGCGACGGTCGAGATCGAGTGCGAGAACCTGGACATGGTGCGCGAGGCCGTGGAAGCCGGTGCCGACATTATCATGCTCGACAACATGACCCATGACGACATGGCGGCCGCTATCGAGCTTATCGCCGGTCGTGCCAAGACCGAGTGTTCGGGCAACGTGGACGCCGACAACATTCGCGCGCTCGCCGACCTGGGCGTTGACTTTATTAGCTCGGGGGCGCTGACGCACTCCGCGCCGATTCTCGACCTCTCGCTTAAGCACCTGCGTCTGCTGGACGGTAAATAATGGACGCCCGCGAGCGTCGCCGTGCCATCATAGGCGTGCTCGAGGGAGCCAAGGGACCCGTATCGGGCAGCGCGCTTGCCCGCGAGGTGGGTGTGAGCCGCCAGATTGTCGTGCAAGACATCGCTCTGCTGCGCGCCGACGGGCACGATATCGTGGCGACCAACCGTGGTTATGTGCTGCAGGAGGCCCCCAGCAGCCCCGCCGTGCCCACGCGCTTGGTCAAGGTTCGCCACAGCGTGGAGCAGGCAGGCGATGAGCTCACGAGTATCGTCGACGCCGGCGGCGCCGTGCTCAACGTGATCGTCAATCACCGCGTGTACGGTAAGATCACGGCCGACCTGGACATTCGCAATCGTCGAGATGTTGAGCGCTACCTGCACGATATCGAGAGCGGCAAGAGCTTTCCGCTACTAACGGTGACGAGCGGCTATCACTTCCATCGCATTGCGGCGGAGGACGAGCAAACCCTCGACGAGATCGAGGCCATGCTCAAGGAGAAAGGCTACCTTGCCGATTTAATGCCCTACGAGGATGATCTCTCGTAGCCGACGCCGCATCTATAAGTTGCGGTGAAATAGTTCCTAAAATCGGCATCCAAGACATAAAACAGGAACTATTCCACCGCAACTGCCAAGGGTCCCGCTCCAAATTAGCTGCCCACATATGCAAAAGGAGGCCTCCGCGGCGATGCGGAAGCCTCTTTTTTGTGCACGGTGTACTTTTGAGTGTGCAAGTGGGGGAGTTGTTACTCCTCGACGATCTCGGTGATCGCGCCAGCGGGGCAAGCGTCCTGGCAAGCGCCACAGGCGACGCAGGAGTCCTCGTCAGCGACGGTAGCGACGTCCTGGAGCTCCAGAACGCCAGCGGGGCAGGAGTCGACGCAAACGCCACAAGCGATGCACTCGTCGGCATCAATTACGGGATGAGCCATGGTAGTTTCCTCTCTGTTGACCGACGCTACAGGCGATGCGCGCCGGTTTGATTCGGGCAAAAACATACCACGGGAGCGACCGTTTGCAATACCCTCTGGCCGGCATCTTCATACCGTTCGCCGAGTATGCCAAGGTTTACTAAAAAACGCGCAGGTGGGGCCGTTGAGCTGCGCAAATGTTAGCTAAAGGTGACTTGAAATATTGAGCTATTGGGCGCGCTTGCGGAAAGGGCATCCCGTTATTTGGCCGAAAAACGGGTCGCAGTTTCCGGTTGGGCCCGCTAGCGGAAACTGCGACCCGGTATCAGCTCTCAAAACGGGATACGGTTTCCGGTTGAGCCTTCAGACGGAAACCGCGGCCCGGAATCCACGCTCAAAACGGGACGAGCTTTCCGCAAGGCGGCCCCAGGCACCCCCGGACGCAAACCTCAGCCATCTCTACATAGATCTCGATAGATTTGCCGAGAACTCAATCAGCGCGTCTACCTGCGCATTTGTGAACCTAAACTCTCGGCAATAAGAAATCTTATATGAATTGACTTAGATTTTGTATATTCCGGCCCATAAGGGGATACACTACATCCTGAAAGACAAGCCGAAACACCGCTCGGCAGACCGCCGAGTCGGTGCAAACGCACAAGAGAGAGGGAATTTCTAATGGGCAAGATTCTTGGTATCGACCTTGGTACTACTAACTCCGCAATGGCCGTTCTCGAGGGCGGTTCTCCGACCATTATCGTGAACGCCGAGGGCGACCGCACCACCCCGTCCGTCGTGGGCTTCCGTGCCGACGGCGACCGCGTCGTGGGTAAGGCCGCTAAGAACCAGGCTGTCACCAACCCCAAGAACACCGTGTTCTCCATCAAGCGCTTCATGGGCCGCAAGTACTCTGAGTGCACCTCCGAGATCAAGACCGTGCCGTACGAGGTCAAGGAGGGCCAGGGTGGCCGTGCCGTCGTCGACATCGAGGGCAAGGATTACACCGCTGAGCAGGTGAGCGCCATGACGCTCGCAAAGATGAAGGCCGACGCCGAGAAGTATCTGGGCGAGACCGTCACCGACGCCGTCATCACCGTCCCGGCCTACTTCAACGACGCCCAGCGTCAGGCCACCAAGGACGCCGGTAAGATCGCCGGCCTCAACGTCAAGCGTATCGTCAACGAGCCGACCGCTGCTGCTCTTGCCTATGGCCTGGACAAGCAGGGCACCGACCAGCGCATCCTGGTCTTCGACCTGGGCGGCGGCACCTTCGACGTCTCCATCCTCGACCTCGCCGACGGCGTGTTTGAGGTTCTGTCCACCTCGGGCGACAACCACCTGGGCGGCGACGACTGGGATCAGCGCGTCATCGACTGGATGGCCGATAAGTTCCAGCAGGAGAACGGTGTCGACCTGCGTCAGGACCCCATGGCCCTGCAGCGTCTGAAGGAGGCTGCCGAGAACGCCAAGAAGGAGCTCTCCGCCGCCCAGCAGACCACCATCAACCTGCCGTTCATTACCATGAACCAGTCCGGCCCGCTGCACCTCAACTACACGCTGACCCGCGCCGAGTTCGAGAAGATCACCCGCGACCTGCTCGAGCGCTGCAAGCAGCCTGTCACCAACGCCCTGCGCGACGCCAAGCTTAAGCTCTCCGATCTGACCGAGGTCATCCTCGTCGGCGGCTCCACCCGTATGCCCGCCGTCCAGGAGCTCGTCAAGACCATGACCGGCAAGCAGCCCAACATGTCCGTGAACCCCGACGAGGTCGTTGCCGACGGCGCTGCCGTCCAGGGCGGCGTGCTCACCGGCGACGTCGAGGGCATCCTGCTGCTCGACGTTACCCCGCTGTCGCTGGGTGTCGAGACCATGGGCGGCATCATGACCAAGATGATCGACCGCAACACCACGATCCCGACCTCCAAGACCGAGGTCTACTCCACCGCTGCCGACAACCAGACCAGCGTCGAGATCAACGTGCTCCAGGGCGAGCGCGAGCTTGCCCGCGACAACAAGTCGCTCGGTAAGTTCCAGCTGACCGGTATCCCGGCTGCCCGCCGCGGCGTGCCGCAGATCGAGGTCACCTTCGACATCGACGCCAACGGCATCGTCAAGGTCTCCGCTAAGGACAAGGGCACCGGCAAGGAGCAGCAGATCACCATTTCCGGCTCTACCGCTCTATCCGACGACGAAGTCGATCGTATGGTCAAGGACGCCGAGGCTCATGCCGAGGAGGACAAGAAGCAGAAGGAAGAGGTCGAGGTCCGCAACCAGACCGACAGCCTGTGCTACTCCACCGAGCAGACCCTCAACGAGCTGGGCGACAAGGTTTCCGCCGACGTGAAGTCCAAGGCCGAGGCCGCTATCGCCGACGCCAAGAAGGCGCTCGAGGGCTCTGACGTCGAAGCCATCAAGGCCGCCGGCGAGTCCCTGCAGTCCGTGGCCTACGAGCTGGCCCAGGTTGTCTACGCCGACGCTCAGCAGCAGACCGACGGTGCCGCCGGTGCCCAGCCTGCCGACGATGACGTTGTCGACGCCGACTACGAGGTTGTGGACGACGAGGACAAGTAATCATGTCCGCCCGTAAAGCTCGCACGGAGGCGGCTGCCGCTGGCACCGCCCCCGTTGACTCTGAGGAGAAGGACGTGAAGATTCCCGTAGAGGCCGTCGACGATACCGAGGCCAACGAGGCCGAGGCCGCCGAGGCTGCCGAGAACCAGGTAGAGGATTCCAACAAGGAGGCGACGATGACCGAGGACGAGATGGTGGAAGCCGCTATCCGCGCCGGTGAGGAAGCCGCCGACAACGACTTTAAGCTCAAGTTCGAGCAGGCCCAAAAGGAGCTCGCCGACGTGCGCAATGAGCTCGATGCTGCGGCAGAGGCTCAGAAGGTCGCCGAGGACAAGGCAAAGGACGCCACTGAGCGTACCGCCCGTCTTCAGGCCGACTGGGAGAACTTCCGTCGCCGCACCGCCAATGAGCGTATCGCCGAGCGCGAGCGCGCGACCGAGAAGCTCGTCACCGCGCTGCTGCCGGTGGTCGACGATATCGAGCGTGCGATCGACCATGCCCGCAGCCAGGAGCTTGCCGACGACTTTAAGCAGTTCGTCGACGGCGTCGACGCGGTGCATGCCAAGCTGCTCGATGTGTTTGCGCACGAGGGCGTTGAGCCCATCGACCCCAAGGGCGAGGCGTTCGATCCGCTCGAGCACCAGGCCGTGGGTCGCGTCGAGGACGCGTCGCAGTACGACGAGACCGTCAACGACGTGTACCAGAAGGGCTACCGCATGGCGGATCGCATCCTGCGTTCCGCGATGGTGACGGTGACCTACGGCGGCGAGAAACGCCCCGCACCGGAGCCCGAAGCGGCGCCCGAGGATGCTGCGGCCGATACGGCCGAGAGCACCGAGGAGTAATTGAGAAGGGCCCCGGGGCAACACCCGGGGCCCTTTCTGGCCTAGTGCCATATGAAAGCATGAGCCGCCGCCCGCTGGGCGGCGGATGAAACAGGAGAGGAGCTACGATGGCTGCAGGCAAAACCTTCTATGACATCCTGGGCGTATCCAAGAGCGCCTCCGACAAAGAGATCAAGAGCGCGTTTCGCAAGCTCGCGCAAAAATATCACCCCGATGCCGGCGGCGACGAGGCCAAGTTCAAGGAGATCAGCGAGGCCTACGAGACGCTTTCGGACGAGAAGAAGCGCAAAGAGTACGACCAGATGCTCATGTTTGGCGGCATGCCGGGCGCGGGCGGCGCGTATGGCGGCGGCTACGGTGCCGGCGCGGGTGCCAGCGGCTGGGGCGACATCTTTGACAGCATCTTTAGCGGCAACGGCTGTCTCTTATACACATCTCCGAGCCCACGAGACTAGCGCTCATCTCGT
>URNK01000084.1 GCA_900549195.1 uncultured Collinsella sp. | reverse complement strand
CACATTAAGTGGCCTTCTTTGCGTGCGGAACTCATTTTGAGCAAACACCCGCCCTGCCGGGGCTCCCGGGTTCTGTGACGACTCGGCCGTTCGGGTCAGGTAGGCTGATAGGAAAGATGGTGACGGAGGCGCAAAATGCGCCTCCGCCTTTTGAATGTGATGGAAGTGTGGAGAAATGAGCTTAAAACTTCCGTAAATGTGATAAATGTCACGTTTTAACTAGGGTAAAATGTGGGAAATATCACGTTTACGGAAGTTTCTTTGCGGGAGGTTCGGTCATGCAGCGAGATATCATTGCCAAGCTTAACGCTTGGAAAGCGTCAGAATATCGTAAGCCGCTTATCCTTAAGGGGGCGCGCCAGGTTGGAAAGACGTGGGCGCTTAAGGAGTTCGGCCGAACCTCGTACCTCAATTTTGTGTATCTGACGCTCGAGGAGCCGTCACCTGGGGTACAGAGCGAGTACGCTCAGTTTTTCGAAGGTACGCGCGATCCTCGACGGATCATCTCAAATCTTTCCCTGGCACTTGGACAGCCTATCGATCCCGGCGAAACGCTGCTTATTATTGATGAGATCCAGGATTGTCCTTCTGCAGTCGGCGCCCTTAAATACTTCTGTGACGAGGCCCCCGAGTATCACGTCGCATGCGCAGGGTCTTTGTTGGGCGTTCGCTTGTCCCGTGAGACCAGCGCTTTTCCGGTGGGAAAGGTCGAGTTCATGGAGATGCGCCCCATGAGCTTTTCCGAGTTTCTGAAAGCCGAGGGCGCTGCAAACTACGACGAATACCTTGGCGGCCTGGATCAGATCGAGACAGTGCCCGATTTCTTCCATGTCCGTCTCGTCGAGCATCTTCGTCGTTATTTTGCATGCGGCGGCATGCCAGAGGCTCTTGGCCGGTGGGTGGAGACGGGCGATATCGTTCAGGTCGATAAGGTGTTGTCTGATCTCTTGGATTCCTACGAGCGCGATTTTGCCAAGCATGGTGGCCGTGCGCAGTTCGCCAAGCTTTCACAAATATGGAACTCGATTCCAGCTCAGTTGGCGCGCGAGAACAAAAAGTTCGTTTGGGGTGCGGTGCGCGAGGGGGCTCGTGCTCGAGAATACGAGGATGCTCTGGAATGGCTTGCCGATGCTGGGCTCATCACGGCGGTTCGCCTTAATGCTGCCGGTGGTGTGCCGCTCTCTGCGTACGATGACCTCAAGGTATTTAAGGTCTACTGTCTTGATGTCGGCTTGCTGCGCCGCATGGCAAGGCTGGATGCGTCCGCTTTTGCCATCTCGGATGCGCTATTTTCGGAGTTCAAAGGTTCGTTCGCCGAGAACTATGTGCTTCAGGCATTACTTTCACAGTTAGATGCTGCTCCGCGTTATTGGACAAACGAGAAGCCGAAGCACGAAGTCGATTTTTTGATTCAAGTCGGAAACGAAATCGTTCCCGTCGAGGTCAAATCGGGAGAGGTCGTTCATTCCAAGAGCCTTAAGTACTATGCCGACAAGCATGCGGAGACGACTCCATTGAGGGTCCGCTACTCACTTAAGAACCTAAAGCTCGACGACGGGGTGCTCAACATTCCGTTGTATTTGGCTGATCGATCTGTCCCTCTTATCAAAAAGGCGCTTGATCGTGCACATCTTGACGTTTAGATCCTGGGTGAGCTGACGGGCGGCGGCTAATTAATCGCTCCGTTACGGCCAGGGAGCCTGGGCCTTAGCGATGCTTGCTTCGCCAAGCCGTGGGTGTCATGCCGGTGTATTGTTTGAAGGCTTGGGTGAAGGCGGCCTGCTGAGGGTAGCCTAGGCGCTCTGCTACCTGCGCTATCGTGAGCGCGCTATCGGCCAAAAGGTCCTGTGCTCGCTCCATACGGCGTCTGCGAATGTAGGCGCCCAGGGACTCGCCAGTTTGGGCCTTAAAGGTGGCGCATAGTTTGGAGCGGCTTGTGTAGAGCCTCTCGGCCACCTCGTTGATACCCACATGTCTGCCTTTGTCGAGCGCGCGCTCAATCATTGCCGTTGCTTCTTCGGCAATGGTTATGCTGACGCGTGTGTCTGCCGCCTGCCGCGCCTGCTTGTGGGCCGCGCACGAACAGGCGAGCTCCGCGACCATGGTCTCCACGATGCCCTGCATATAGACGTGTCCGCCTACGGTGCGGGCGCGGTCCTCGTTAATCCGGCGCAGCGTGTGGCAGATGGCAGACGTCGCTTCCTCGTGCCATGGCTCGGCAAACGCCTCAAAGATTCCCGCGAACTCGGTGGGATAGCGGTGCTCCAGTTCGTCAAAATATCCAGGCAAAAAGAGCACCGAGCGCGAGTGATAAAGCTCCCCCGCAAACAGCGGGCTTAATTCTTCGCCACAGCTATCTTGGATAAAGCTGCAAACGGCATTGTTTGGCCACGGTCCATGCAATGGTTTGAGGTTCGCGGGCGTTATGCCAGCCTCGGGCATGCATGTAAGTGTGGGCGCGCTGACTTCGCTCACGCAGGCGTATGGCTCGGGTGTGTATTCGGCCAGGTACATATCGTGCGTCGGGGTGATGAAATGCTCCATGACGATGCAGGCAGGGGAGAGAGGCATAATCCATGCGCGGCCGTGCGCCCGGTCGTTTGCCACCTCGCCGGTAAAGACGGCGCCCTTGCCGGTAAGCTCCAGGCCAAACTGCTCAAATTGCGGTGCGTAGAGCTCGGTTATGTCGGTCGCTGCCCGCCGTATTTGCAAAAGCGTTCCTTTCCTTTGCAGAAACGTCCACGCCTGGCTTGATTGTGAGCCATGGCTAACACAGCAATGATAAGTTCATTACGGTTAACTCTCAAGCCGTTAGAAAGGAATCTCATGGCAAAGGAATCAAAAAGGGAAGGTGGAGGCATCGGCGAGCTGCTCGCGTATGCCGGCGACCGCAAATTCCTAACGTATTTGGGCATGGCGCTCTCGGCGCTCTCGCAGCTGCTGAGCTTTGGCCCGTACGTGTGCATTTGGCTTGTCGCGCGCGACCTGATCGCCGTGGCGCCCAACTGGAGCGAAGCCACTAACATCGCGATGTACGGTTGGTGGGCCGTGGGGTTTGCGCTGGCAAGCATCGTAGCTTATTTCGTGGGGCTCATGTGCACGCATCTGTCCGCGTTTCGCTGCGCGTCCAATATCCGCAAGACTACGAGCGAGCACCTGCTTAAGCTGCCGCTCGGCTACTTCGACACGCATGCCACCGGCGAGCTGCGCCGCATTGTAGACGGGTGCGCCGCCTCCACCGAGACTTTGCTCGCACACATGCTGCCCGATATCGCAGGCGCCGTCGCCATGGTCGTGGGCTTGCTCGTGCTGCTTTTCGCCCTCGATTGGCGCTTGGGCGCGGCATGCCTCATCTCGGTGGCCATTTCGTTTGGCGCCATGGCCGCCATGATGGGCGGCAAGGGCGGCGAGTTTATGAAGGCCTACATGGGAGCGCTGGTCAAGATGAACAAGACCGGCACCGAATACGTACGCGGCATCCCCGTGGTCAAGGTGTTTCAGCAGACGGTCTACTCCTTTAAGGCTTTCCACGATGCGATCGCCGAATACGCCGACATGGCACAAAACTATTCGGGCACGTTCTGTCGAGGTCCGCAGGTACTCAACCTTACCGCGCTCAATGGTCTTGTGGCATTCCTGTTGCCCGTGGCGTTGCTGTTGGCGCCGGGCGAGACGGACTTCGCGCATTTTATGGCCAACTTCACGTTTTACGCGATATTTTCGGCCGTGGTGCCGACGGCCATGACCAAGCTCATGTTTGTGGGCGAGGCCTCTCAGATGAGTGCCGATTCGCTGGCTCGTATTCGAAGCGTCATGGATTCCAAGCGGCTCTCCGTGCCCGCGCAACCCAAGCATCCTGCCGGCGGCGACGTGCGATTTGAGGACGTGAGCTTTACGTACGAGGGTGCCGAAGCACCTGCCGTTAGCCATGTGAGTTTCAGCGTTCCCGCTGGTAGCACCCTCGCCCTGGTGGGTCCCTCGGGTGGCGGTAAGTCAACCTGCGCAAGCCTGATCCCGCGTTTTTGGGATGTCTCCTCGGGTCGAGTGCTCGTAGGCGGTGTGGACGTTCGCGATATGGATCCGCACGAGCTTATGGACCAGGTTGCCTTTGTGTTCCAGACCAACCAGCTGTTCCGGCAAACACTTGCCGATAACGTGCGCGCCTCCAAGCCTACGGCCACTGACGACGAAGTGCGTGCGGCCCTCTCCGCAGCTCAGTGCGACGATATTGTGGCCAAGCTCCCACAGGGTATCAATACCATGCTCGGTGCCGGCGGAGCTTATCTTTCGGGCGGCGAGGTCCAGCGCGTGGCACTCGCCCGCGCGATCCTTAAAGACGCGCCTATCGTGGTGCTCGATGAGGCCACGGCGTTTGCCGACCCCGAGAACGAGGCGCTCATCCAGCGCGCCTTTAGCAAGCTGGCGGCGGGTCGCACGGTCATTATGATTGCGCACCGACTCTCGACTGTAGTGGGCGCAGACCAAATCGTGGTGCTCAACCAGGGCAGCGTGCAGGAGTCGGGTACCCATGCCGAGTTGCTGTCCCAAGAGGGTCTGTATGCCAAGATGTGGGCCGAATACGAACAGGCCGCGAGCTGGAAAATCACTGCAGCGACCGCGGATGCCGTCGTCACGAAGGGAGGCGAGGCCTAAATGTTCGCCTCATTCCAAAAGAAGTATTTCCTATCCGATAAAGGCGTCGCCGGCGTAAAACGCGGCATTTTCTGGACCACGCTCACTAATCTCATTACCATGGCCGGCATGGGCTTTTTATTCCTGGTTATGGCCGGTTTTGTCGAGCATCTCGCCAGCGGGGCTGACCTGCCGGATGCCCTGCCGATCGTGGGCGGGCTCCTGGTCTTTTTCGTGTTGCTCTTTGCCTCTAACTGGCAGCAGTATTACTACACCTACTGCATCTTTTACGAGGAGTGCGGCAAGCAGCGTATGGAGATTGCCGAGCGCTTGCGCAAACTGCCGCTGTCGTTTTTTGGTCGTCGTGATCTGGCCGATTTAACCGAGACCATCATGGGTGACGTCCAGGCCATGGAGCACGCCTACAGCCACGTGCTGGGAGAGCTTTGGGGCGCCATCATCGCAAGCGCCATTGTGTTCGTGGCGTCGCTGTTCTTTTGCTGGCAGCTGGCGATCGCGGCGTTTTGGAGCGTTCCCGTGGCCTTTGCCGTGCTGTATCTAACACGCGGCCCCATGACTCCGGTGTTCGATCGCGTGCGTGCCGAGAAGGTCAAGGTTACCGAGGCTATTCAAGAGACGCTCGACTGCGTTCGCGAGATCCGCGCCACCAACCAGGAGGCCCATTATCTTGAGGGGCTCAACGCCGTGATCGATGCCGAGGAGCATGAGACCACCAAGGGCGAGCTCGCTAACGGGCTTTTGGTCAACTCCGCCTTTGCCATCCTGCGTCTGGGCATTGCCACCACGCTGGTCACGGGCGCCGCGATGGTCGCCTCCGGGCAGGTCGACTTTTTGGTGATGTTTGCCTTCCTGCTTATGGTGAGCCGCATCTATGCGCCTTTTGACCAGGCGTTAATGTTAATGTCCGAGCTGTTTGCCGCCGAGTCGTCTGCCAAGCGCATGCGTTCCATCATGGAAGAGCCCGTGGCGCGGGGCAGCGAGAAATTTGAGCCCGCGGGCCACGATGTGGTGTTCGATCACGTGGCATTTGGATATGGTGCGGGCGAGGACGGCCGCGCCGGCGAGAAAGTTCTTACCGATGTGAGCTTTACCGCCAAGGAAGGCGAAGTTACGGCACTGGTCGGTCCTTCGGGTTCCGGTAAGTCTACGGTGAGCCGCCTGGCCGCGCGCTTTTGGGATGCCACCGCGGGCAAGGTTACCGTGGGTGGCGTGGATGTTGCGAGCGTGGATCCCGAGGTGCTCCTGCGCGACTACGCCATTGTGTTCCAAGACGTACTGCTCTTTGACGACACGGTGATGGGGAACATCCGCCTCGGGCGTCGTGATGCCACCGATGAGGAAGTGCTTGCGGCTGCGCGTGCCGCCAACTGCGACGAGTTCGTGAACCGCATGCCGCAGGGCTACGACACCATGATCGGCGAGAACGGCTCCAAGCTGTCTGGCGGCGAGCGCCAGCGCATCTCCATCGCTCGTGCGCTGCTTAAGGACGCCCCCATCGTCCTTTTGGACGAGGCCACGGCGAGCCTGGACGTCGAGAACGAGACCGTGGTTCAGCAGGCGCTTTCCCGCCTGCTCGCGGGCAAGACGGTTATCGTTATTGCTCACCGTATGCGTACGGTGGAAAATGCCGACAAAATCGTTGTACTCAAGGATGGTGTGGTTGCCGAGCAGGGCGCTCCGGCGCAGCTCAAGGCAGCAGGTGGAGAATTTGCCCGTATGGTCGCACTGCAAAAGGAGTCGGCGGACTGGCAGCTGTAGGAATGTGACAAAGGGGCAGTCCCTTTGTCATATTGAGTTCACCCCCATAGTTTCCAAAAAGTTAACCTTTGTTGACCTTAATAGTTAGATAAACTAAACTATTTTCCAAAAGTGTGCTCGAGCAAACTTGTTTACTCGGGTGCTGAGGCACCGTGCCGCGTCCAATGCGGCAAAAGGGAGAAGCAACATGAAGAAGTCGACGTTCAATACCCTGCTTGTCGGTGGCGGTTTTCTGCTTGGCACGGCCGGCATCAAGCTGCTTACCAGCGCTCCGGTCAAGAATGCCTGCGTGCAGGGTATCGCGTGCGGTATGCGCGTCAAGAACTGCTACCAGGATATGGTCGAGCAGGCCAAGGCCAATGTCGATGACATGGTTGCCGAGGCTGCCTACATCACCCAGAGCGAGGCCGCTGCTGACGAGGCAGCCGAGTAACGCTCCCGGGCGCAAACTATGAGATTCTCGATTATTAGCGAGATCCCTGGCAGGACCCGTCTTCAATTGGCGGGTCCTGTGCCAGAGGGCGATCTCGATGCGCTTCTTAAGCTCAGCGGCGACATCGACGGCGTGCGCAAGGTGCGCGTCTATGGCCGCATTGGCCAGATGGCGCTGGAGTACGACGAGCCGCGCCGCGAGAGCGTGCTCGACACCTTGGGCGCACTCGATGCTCAAGCTATCGCCGATGCCAAGTCGGGCTACGTGATGCAACTCGAGCCGCGCAAGCACAAACTCATTATGGACCTGGCGACACTCGTCGGTGCCCATTACGCGCGCCGCTGGTTTCTGCCTACGCCGCTGCGTGCGGTGTTTGTCATGGCCGGTTACATGGCATTTTTGCGCGCTGCCCTTCATGAGCTGGCGCAGCCGCGCCTGACCGTTCCTGTGCTCGACGCTTCGGCCATCGGCATTTCGTTTGTCAAACGCGACGTCGACACCGCAGGCCAGACGATGTTCCTGCTCAACGTGGGCGAGCTGCTCGAGGACTACACCCTGTCTCTTATACACATCTGACGCTGCCGACGACTCCTTACGTGTA
>URNK01000083.1 GCA_900549195.1 uncultured Collinsella sp. | reverse complement strand
TATAAGAGACAGTGATGAGTGTGACGCCATAGGGCACGGCTTGCGTTTTGCACACGCTCACGGCGTTAGCGAGATCGCACGGACGCAGGCGCGGACGACTCCACCGAGCCACGTGAGCGATCTGATGTCGAATCTCGGAAAGCGACGTACCAATCTCGCACATATAGGCCTCGTCATGCGACTTCCCCAAATCGGTCTTGAGCGCATGGGCGATATCGGCCTCGTGGGCCCGCACCGCATCGCGTAAACTCGCGAGCGCGCGACGTCGAGCATCAACATCAAACGTAGCGTGCGTCTTAAAGTAGGCGCGCTGATCGCCGACGATGCGCGCAATTTCCTCGGTGTTCATGGGCCCTCCTAATTCTCGCTCTCAAACATACCACCTGCAACGACTTCGTACATATGCTCGAGCTCCAAGCGGTCCATTAGAAGCGGAACGGGGTACAGGGGATTGGCCTCGGCATCGGCATGCGCCGCCATCTCGGGAATGTCGGAGCGGCGAATGCCCGTCACATATTTGGGTATGCCCAAGGCGGCGTTCATGCGGTCGACCCAATCGATAAAGGCCTCGGCCGCAAGACTGTCCTGCGCGGTAGCCGGCGCAATGCCCGCCATGCGAGCAAGATCGGCGAGCTTAGGAGCAGCAGCTTCGCCATAGGCGCGAAGCATATGCGGCAGGATGATCGCGTTGGCCAAACCGTGCGGAATTCCGTATCTGCCGCCCAGACTGTGCGCGATGGCATGCACATATCCGACATAGGAGCGAGTAAACGCAACGCCCGCCTTATACGCCGCCGAAAGCATATTGCGACGCGCACGCATGTTGTCGCCATGCTCATAAGCCTCAAGCAAATTGTCGTGGATGAGCTTCACCGCCTGTCGCGCCATCTTGCGCGTATAGGGCGTAGTGCTTCGCCCGATAAAGGCCTCGACGGCATGCGTCAGGGCGTCCATGCCCGTCTGCCCCGTAATGGAAGCGGGCAAGCCGCACGTAAACTCGGGGTCGTGGACTGCAAAACGCGGGATGAGCACAAAGTCGTTAATGGGGTATTTGTAGTGCGTCTCGTCATCGGTAATTACCGCCGCAAGCGTGACTTCGCTTCCCGTACCGGCGGTAGTGGGAACGGCGATGAGCAGCGGCAGGCGACGATGAACCCGCAGCAGGCCGCGCATCTTGTTGATGGGCTTGTTTGGCTGCGCAATACGTGCGCCCACGCCCTTGGCGCAGTCCATGGCTGATCCTCCGCCAAAGCCGATAATGGCCCGGCAGGCACTCTCTCGATACAGGGACGCCGCTTCCTCCACGTTTGAAACCGTGGGGTTCGCTGATGTTTTGGCATAGACCGCAACGCCAATTCCCCTGGATGCGAGCGCCGTTTCGAGCGGTGCCGTGAGCCCCAGACGGGCAATGCCGGGATCCGTCACGATAAGGACCTTCTGGATCGAGCGCTTTTGAAGCACCGCGGGCACATCCTCGGCATGCTCCAAAATGCGCGGCTCGGTATAGGGCAGGATCGGCAATGCAATGCGAAAAACCGTCTGATATGTTCGGCACCAGGCACGACGGGCTAGATGCATAAAGGAAACTCCTTCATTTGTTGATAGGTCAACATTTGCTCGCCCGATTGTACTCAGCAAAGATCGCAGACGGCCTCCCAATCGTTAATCAATCAACATCTTCATATCTCGAAATTGTTTTATTAAAAATCATTCCTAATAGGCTTCACATTTGGTTGCATTTATGGATAATAGAACTCGTCAAGACGCACGTCCGGAGAGGGCCCTTACGGGACCGGACGAGCGCACAATCGCCATCGATCGAAAGGATCGAATCATGAAGTTTGTTTGCCCCGTTTGCGGTTATGTGGAAGAGTTCGACGGCGATCAGCTGCCCGAGGACTTCAAGTGCCCCCAGTGCGGCGTTCCCGGTTCTCGTTTCCTGAAGCAGGAGGAGGGCCAGCTCGAGTGGGCTGCCGAGCACGTCGTGGGCGTCGCCAAGATGGAGGGCGTCTCTGAGGACATCGTTGCCGACCTGCGCGCCAACTTTGAGGGCGAGTGCTCCGAGGTCGGTATGTACCTGGCCATGGCTCGCGTCGCTCATCGCGAGGGCTATCCCGAGATCGGCCTGTACTGGGAGAAGGCTGCCCACGAGGAGGCCGAGCACGCCGCCAAGTTCGCTGAGCTCCTGGGCGAGGTCGTGACCGACTCTACCAAGAAGAACCTCGAGATGCGCGTTGAGGCCGAGAACGGCGCCACCGCCGGCAAGACCGATCTTGCTAAGCGCGCCAAGGCCGCTGGCCTCGATGCCATCCACGACACCGTGCACGAGATGGCTCGTGACGAGGCCCGCCACGGCAAAGCTTTTGCCGGCCTGCTTAAGCGCTACTTTGGCTAAGCCAACCGCTTGAGACATAACCTCTAGCTCGATGAGGCCCGGACCGTATTGGTCCGGGCCTTTTTCGTGCCTCACGAACTTGTTAACGCCCTGAAATAGGACCGTCTTCGGCATCGGCTTCTCGTCAAAAACTAAGTGAGTAGACTTTTTGGAACTTGCCGAGCAGACCATCCATATCACTTTATAAAGCCGCAGGTAAATGCCTTGTTGCAAAACGACCTAGTCGCCAAAGTGACAAAAGTCTACTCACTTAGATTCGCAGCCGTCCACGATCGAGCCATTTTGTGTCTAACGGGCATCTTTCCGTCGATTACTCCCAATTTTGTCCAGTCAATGAATAGTTCAGACCGGAGTAATATCTCAGCCCTTTGCTCATCCGAGCTTTTATCACGATATTCAGCATCGAGCATCCTGCATATGGCCTTAACGATCGCGCGGAATCTATCCTCATCCGATATCTGTCTGTGTGTCAGGAGAAGCACATCGTAGCCCATGGCCTGAAGGGCCGTCATGCGGTCAGCGTCACGCAAGCCATCCCCTGCGCGTCCGTGCGAGGCCTTTCCCTGACATTCAATGGCCACCTGTCGCCTACCGTCCGGTGAAGAAAGAAGTAGGTCGATATATATACGAGACTTTCCCACAATCGCTCGAGCACTTGTGCCTAGCATCACTTCAACATTAAGCTCTATGTCGCAAAAACCTTCGCCTCCCAGGGATCGCGGCAGTGCAAGTAGCAAATACGCCTCGACCTCAAAAGGCGACGCGGCACCCAATGGAACGAGTTGCGATACCGCCATAAATCTATTGCCGTAACGCATCCCGCAAACATCTGAACAAAAACGGTCAAGGTCTCCGCCCAAAACCAAAGCGTCTCGACGCCATAAATTTGAGGCGGTGCCGTCCTCGGACGGGCAGCGCACCCAACCGAACGTTGTCGAAATCGCGCCCGAATCAATTGCACGCGAAAGCTCCGCCTCAAGTGCCGCCGGCAGAGCGCACACCGCAAACAAGCCACACATCTCCGCCAATACCAAAAGAAGCTGGAGATCCGTCAGGTGCCGCGACATGATGAATGCCGTCAGTAGAGGAGACGTAATCAAAAACCCATGCTCCGTTTCCAGCACGGATTCCCTGGGGAGCTCACCAAGAAACAGCCGCTGCCTAATGCTGGCAGGACAAGTCCGTTTGTTTCTCGTCCGAACCAATGTATACAACGGAAAACCGAGCGCGACCGCAGCCGTCGGGTTGCGGGCGAGATCATATCGCTGCCGGTCTTCTTCCGGTCGTGGAAGCGGCGGACACAAAGCGCGGACTTGAGGAGGCAAACGCCAGTACCTAAAAGCTGATATGTCACAAAGTAGATCCTTCATAGGCACAGGAAAACACGAATTTCAACCCAATCAGTCACGCATTGGCGCGAACGCAGCAAAAATGGCGCCGAACGGACTGCCAAGTTTTCAACAGCCCTCCCCAACTGGCCAAAAGCTTGCCGAGAGCTGGACGAAACCCTGTTGAAAACCCCATTTTTTCTCATGTAGAAGCTTTGCGCGGCAAGTGAGTAGACTTTTTTGAACATCCCGAGCAGGCCGGTCATCCTGCTTTTCAAAACCGCAGGTAGATAGCTTGCTACAAAACTGCCTGGTCGCCAAAGTGCTAAAAGTCTACTCACTTAGGTTGCAGAGTGCCCCCCATTAGCTGCAATTCCAAGGTTGTTAGTACTTTTGGACTCAGATCGTCATACTGAACAAGAATTTGAGTTGTGTTTTCAGGGACAGATGCGCCATCGGCACACCAAAAACAGTCACCGATATCGATAAAAGGGATGCTCGAGCGCGTGAGGGCCCGTGCAAAAGTGCTTCTGCCCGTTCCACGCTCCGCAACCACGATACTGTAAAGGCCCGCGTCTGCATGCTCGATCGAGACCTCTCCTGCCGGAAATACCTTCCGCACAAGCGCCATCAGGCCATCACGCGCCTCGCGAGCACGAACGCGCACGCGGTTCACATGTCGCTCGTAATCACCCGATTCCAGCAAACGCGCCAAAGCGACCTGATCAACAGAGCTCACCGACGAGGCGTAGAAACCAAGGTTGCGCCTAAACCGCTCCATTAACTCATCGGGCAACACCATGTACGCCAAACGCAACGCCGATGAAAGGCTCTTCGAAAACGTGTTGGTGTATATAACCGACCGGGCGGCATCGATCGACGCGAGCGCGGGAATCGGCTTCCCGGCAAGGCGAAACTCACAATCAAAGTCATCTTCGATGAGATACCGACCTGGTCGCTCGGCGGCCCAGCTCAGAAGCGCATAGCGACGCGCAATGCTCGTCACAAGGCCGGTTGGATATTGGTGAGACGGCATCAGGTGAAGTACATCGGTCCCGGTTTTCTGCAGAGCGCTCAAGTCCACCCCCTCATCATCCAACGGGATATGTCGAACTTTGCAGCCCATAGCCTGATAAATGCGCGTCAGACGTAAATAGCCCGGGTCCTCAACGGCATACACCTTGTCAGCGCCAAGCAACTGAACCAACATGGTATCGAGCAGCTGAGCGCCCGCGCCGATAACAATGTTATTGGGGTCGACATTCATACCCCTCGTCCCGCGCAGATGATGAGCAATTGCGCATCGTAGCCGAACGGTGCCCTGTGCCGGTGCGGGCGAAAAGATCTCGCGCTCGTCTTCGGATGCCAGCGTCGCCCGCAGTGCGCTTTGCCAAAGCCGCGCCGCCTCCAAAGCGGAAGGAGAAAGCGCATCGAATCGCTCGACCTGTCCGCTGGCATCATGCACGCCGGAGTCCACAGAGACGGCATCCCGGTCGATGCCCTCCGCAGCCGAAGCCAAAACCGGTGCATCCGGAAGCTTGCAAGCGTAGTAGCCACGACGCGGCATTGAGCAAATATAGCCCTCGGCAAGTAACTGGCTATATGCATTCTCGATGGTAATGACACTGATTCCCAGATGACTGGCAAAGGCGCGCTTAGACGGAAGATGCTCCCCCGCCGCAATGCGTCCAGCTACGATATCATCTCGAATTTGCTGGTAAACATACTCATAGAGCGATGCTTCGCCGCGTTTTTCCAAATTGTAGTCAAGCATGAGCCTATCACCTGACCTTATTAAGCCATTCAATCTGGTATTAGTCTGACCTTGTTATTATCTCGAAAACTGAGTATTTCGCCATACCCAGCTCCCCGATAGGATATTCCGTCAAGCAATGCACATGCCAACCAAGGGAGCAACCATGGCAGAACAGAACAGCAAGGCCGACCGCGTCAAACTCAATCGCGAGCTCGCGCAGATGCTCAAGGGCGGCGTCATCATGGACGTTACCACGCCCGAGCAGGCACGCATCGCCGAGGAGGCAGGCGCCTGCGCCGTCATGGCTCTCGAGCGCATCCCGGCCGACATCCGTGCCGCAGGCGGCGTCTCGCGCATGAGCGACCCCAAGATGATCAAGGGCATCCAGGAGGCCGTCTCCATCCCCGTCATGGCCAAGTGCCGCATCGGTCACATCGTCGAGGCGCAGGTCCTGCAGGCCATCGAGATCGACTACATCGATGAGTCCGAGGTTCTCTCCCCCGCCGATGACGTCTATCACATCGACAAGACCCAGTTTGACGTGCCGTTTGTCTGCGGCGCCCGCGATCTGGGCGAGGCGTTGCGCCGTGTTGCCGAGGGCGCCACTATGATTCGCACCAAGGGTGAGCCGGGTACGGGCGACGTCGTCCAGGCTGTACGCCACATGCGCAAGATCCAAAAGCAGATCCGTGACGTTGTTGCCCTGCGCGATGATGAGCTCTTTGAGGCAGCCAAGCAACTGCAGGTTCCGGTCGAGCTGGTGCGCGAGGTCCATGCCACGGGCAAGCTTCCCGTTGTGAACTTTGCCGCCGGCGGCGTAGCGACCCCTGCCGACGCCGCGCTGATGATGCAACTGGGCGCCGAGGGCGTCTTTGTCGGCTCGGGCATCTTTAAGAGCGGCGACCCCGCCAAGCGCGCCGCCGCCATCGTCAAGGCCGTGGCAAACTTCACCGATGCCAAGCTCATCGCCGAGCTTTCGGAGGACCTGGGCGAGGCCATGGTGGGCATCAACGCCGACGAGATCGAAATCATCATGGAGGAGCGCGGACGCTAGTCCGGCAGAAAGGATCGCACATGAGCGATTATGCAGACCAAACGGTCGCCGTGCTGGCGGTCCAAGGCGCTTTTGCCGAGCACGAGGCAAGACTATCCGGGCTTGGCGCACACTGTATTGAGCTGAGGCAGGCGGCCGATTTGAAGCAGGACTTTGACCGTCTGGTACTTCCCGGCGGCGAGTCCACCGTTCAGGGGAAGCTGCTTGATGAGTTGGGCATGCTCGAGGAGCTTCGTGCCCGTATCGCTGAAGGCATGCCCGTCCTGGGCACCTGCGCCGGCCTGATTCTACTGGCTCACGATCTTGCCGCCCATGACGATAAGGGCACGCCGCGTTTGGCAACCATGGATGTGCTCGTTGAGCGCAATGCCTACGGCAGGCAGCTCGGCAGCTTTCGAACCAAGGGGCAGGTAGCCGGCATCGACGGTGAAGTGCCGCTGACGTTTATCCGCGCGCCCCGCATCGTTGAGGTGCACGGCGATGCCGAGGCCCTGGCCGAAGTCGATGGCCGCATCGTCGCCGCCCGCCAAGACAACCAGCTCGGCGTAACCTTCCACCCCGAACTCGACGAAGACACCCGCCTCCACGAACTGTTCCTACAAATGTAGGCATCGAAATCAACAAACGAAATGAGAGTGGATAATCTCCCACTTTAAGCTTGGATGCAGGCTCAAACCGGGAGATTATCCACTCTCATGCTATGTAGTCGTTGGGTGTTCTTAAACGACTAGTCAAACAAGAACGTCCCCAACGACTATCTTTTAGCAGGTCTGGATCATGGCAATGTCGATGTTTTGGCACCGACAGCGAGCGCCCACCAGAGCGAACAAATTGGCATGAAAAGAGGACGGCATAGACCTTCTGGTCATGCCGTCCTCTTTGAATGACAAGTTGTCGCTCTGGTGGGCGCGCAGCGTCAACT
>URNK01000082.1 GCA_900549195.1 uncultured Collinsella sp. | reverse complement strand
TCGGCAGCGTCAGATGTGTATAAGAGACAGGCGCGCAGCCGGTCAAGAAGATTTGCTTTAAGCTGCTTGCAGATGCTTACTGGGAGGAGTAGCGCGCTGCTCGGCTGAGCTGTTCGTGTTGCGAGCGTTATCCCTTGGGGGAGCTCGCTTGGGCCCCGCTGAACGCGGTTCCTTTGGGGATTGCGGTTGGCGGGGCTTTTGTTGAGTAGGAGAGTTTCCGGCGGCGTTGTGCTTGGATTGGCGGAAGCGCGCCCGAAATCAGCAACAAAAAAGCCGCCCGAAGGCGGCTATCTTGTGCAATGGAGCCAGCGACCGGGCTCGAACCGGTGACCCCCGCTTTACGAGAGCGGTGCTCTACCAACTGAGCTACGCTGGCGGCCATGTGATGGCGCAACTGAGGCGTCAACGGCTGTCTATGATACGGGACATCGCAAATCCGCGCAAGTGTTCTGACGGCTTTTCTCACTTTAAATGCACTAATATTAGAGGTGTGATGTCTGCGGCGTCCATCTGGCGCTTGACCTGCTGTTGAGTTGGTGGCCGACGTCCCGTTCGTATGGGTCTCAGACAGAATGGGGCAGCCATGGCTCAACCCAGGATCCTTCTTACACGTATCGATGACCGGTTTATTTACGGGCAAGACGTTGAGCTGTGGAATGAGGCGATTGGTTCCAATCTTGTCCTGATCGTCAACGACGAGATTGCGGCGGATTCGCGCCAATGGGCCCCTATGAGGGTGGCGACGCCCGATGACGTCTGGACACGGTTTTTCTCAGTGCAAAAGACCATCGACATCATTCACACCGCGACGCCGCGCCAATGGATTCTGATCATGGTGGCCTCACCCGCCGATGTGCTCGCGCTGGTTAAGGGCGGCGTGCCCATCACCAAGATCAGCATTGGCCATATGCGGGCAGGGGAAGGCAAGCGCTCTGTAACGCCCGCGGTCGCCATAGACGGCGAAGATGTCGCCACCTTCAAAGAGCTGCAAGAACTCGGCATAGAGCTAGAAATCCGCTATCTCCCCAGTTCCGCCCCCGATCCCATCGACAATCTGTTCAACTGATCCCTTGGGGACGGAGGAAAACGGATCATTTTGCCCTTGCGAGGGACGCGCGCGATGCCGCCTGTCAAAAACTATGCCCATTTACTACGTTTGATCGGTTATCGCCGAGCATGTCGAATTTGAGAAAAACAAAACCGCAGGTAGACGGCTCGCGCATTTAACAAAAACCGGTGCATGGTCGAGCATCCCGGGCTAAACGTAGTAAATGGGCATAGTTTTGATATGTCACTCATACAGTCACAGCGAAAAAGAGCCCAAAAGATGAAAAACGCCCGTCGGCGGTGTGCCGGCGGGCGTTGCTGTGCGATATGTCGCGTTGTGGGCCTAGTGCCTCATAAAGTGGTATTCGATCACATTGCTGTAGGGATGACCGGGGCCCACGATGCCCTGGGGGAACAGCGCATGGTGCGGCGTGTCAGGATACATTTCGGCCTCGAGGGCAAAGCCGGGGCCCCAACCATAGTTGGCATCGTCTTTGGCGTGTTCGTCGCCCAGCCAGTTGCCGGTGTAGAGCTGCACGCCCGGGGCAGTGGTGTAATAGTCCAGCTCACGGCCGGTCCACATCTCCTCGACGTGCATCGCGCGGCGCAGATTACGGCCGTACTGATAGCCATCGATGCACAGGCAGTGGTCGTAGCCACGGGCCTGCTTAATCTGCGGGTCGTCGGCTTCCATGCCGGGCGCGACGGGGCGCAGCTCACGGAAGTCAAACGGCGTGCCCTCGACCGGAGCGATCTCTCCGGTGGGGATATTCTGCTCGTTGATGGGCAGGTAGTGGGCAGCGTTAGCAACAAAGAAGTGCTCACAGTCCATGCCGGCGTTGTGACCGGCAAGGTTAAAGTACGTGTGGTTGGTCATGGACACGTACGTGGCGCGGTCGCTCTCACAGCCATATTCGATACGGAAGCAGCCGGTGCGCGTCACGGTAAACACGGCCGTAAAGGTGCGGTTGCCGGGAAGGCCCAGCTCACCGTCCTCAAGCGAGGTGGTCATGCGCACGGCATTGTGGACCTCGTCGAGCTCAACGTCCCATACGCGCTTGTGCAGACCATGCTCAAGATCGCTGTGCAGGTTGTTGGTGCCCTCGTTGGCGGGCATATGCCAGTCCGTGCCGGCGATGGTGATCGTGGCACCTGCAGTGCGGTTGGCCACAGGTCCGATGGTCGCGCCAAAGCAAGCGGGGTTGTCAAAGTAATCCTCGAGCTTATCGAAGCCCAGCACCACATCGCGCACGTTGCCGGGAATGTCGGGCACGTCGATGCCCAACACGGTGGCGCCATAGTCCATAATGCGAACGCAGATCTCGGACCCGTTGAGGGTGTAACGATGAACGGGGGTACCGCACGGCGCGGTGCCGAAAAGCTCGGAAGTGATCATTTGGTTCCTAACATCGAGATATTTCGGACAAACTGTAGCGCGAACAGGCGAGATTATCACTACACCTCACTAAAGCAGGGGGTATTTTTCTCAAAAAAGTGATGATTGGAGCTGCGCGGGCGTTCATTTTTGACGCGTACGAGTCTGATACAATTTGTTCGTTACTGTTTGAATGATATGCGCGCAAAGAACGGCGAGGATTCATCGTGATTAAGGCAGAGCGACAGGATAAGGTTCGTCAGCTGCTCGAGGAGCAGGGCACGGTCTCGGTTAAAGAGATTTCTGATGCGTTAGGTGTCTCAGATATGACGATCCGCCGCGACCTTGAGGAACTTGCAAGCCTGGGCGAGATCGAACGCGTACACGGTGGAGCCCGCAGTGCGCAGGGCCGTCCACATGCTATGTTGCGCCATGAGTATTCGCACAGCGAAAAGCGCACCAAGCATGCCGAGGAAAAGCTGCAGATCGCGCGCCGCGCCGTGGAGCTTATCGAGGAAGGCTCGACCATCTTTTTGGGTACGGGCACCACGGTTGAGCAGATGGCCTCGATGCTGCCGGCGTGCCGCCTGCGCATCGTGACCAATTCGCTTTCGGTGTTTAACTTGCTTGAGGCGCGCGAAGACTGCGACCTGTGCCTCGTGGGCGGTATGTACCGTCGCCGCACCGCCGCTTTTGTGGGACCAACGGCCGAGGATACCCTGCGTGCGCTGGGCATCGACGCGGCGTTTATCGGTGCCAACGGCATTCTGGATGGCGACGTGTCTACGTCCAATATGGATGAGGGCCGTATCCAGCAGCTCGCTTTTAGCAAAGCGGACTCGCGCTATCTGATCGCCGACTCCAGCAAGATTGGCAAGCGCGACTTCTACACCTTCTGCCGCTTGGACAGTCTGGACGCCGTGGTGTGCGAGCCGGGTATTACCGCCGAGGATCGCGCCGCCATCGAGGAGCACACGCGGGTCATCTGCTAGCTAATGCTACAGACGATACTTCTGCCCCTGCCGGCGCAGGGGTTATCGCTTCACAATGACGCGTAAATAACTTTGGGCAACAAGGATGAGGCTATTCTGGGATATGACTAGACTCCGTATTTCGTCTTTATGTCCCTTGAGAATGAATCGTAGTCTTCATAGAGCCCCTCTCTGCTTTCATCCTCGGCGTGGTTTACACGTTCAAGGAGCTTATCCTTTGGAGCCTCTTTTGCTATTGCGGCCTCGCTATCGGGTAATGTGGATTGCAAGAATAGTTCTAGAGCATGGACGTCTTTGAGTATGTAGCCCGTCGAACGACCCGCTCCTGTTTTTTCGATTGCGCTGCAACTAACAAGCTGACCGAGGGTTCGTTTAACGGTTACCTCGCTGATATCGGGGCAGTTGGACCGGATGTCGGATTTCTTAATGACGCCGGGTCTCTGTTGAAATAGAACAGCGATGCGCGCTTGCTTCGACATGGGACGAGTGCTTGATTCAATTAAGGTACGCTGCTCGAGCTGTCGGTAGGCGGCCAGGGTTGTTCCGAGCATGAAACGGATAAAGGGTACTTCGGTGTTTTGATTTTCATTCCATCCAGTGGAGCTTGCAGCGAGGGCGTTGTAGTAAAGCGCTTTGTTGTCTTCAATAAGTCGTTCGATGCTGATGTAACGCGCAACGTCGTATCCAGTCTTTTCGAGCAGCAGCGTTGTAAGGAGCCGGCTCATCCTGCCATTGCCATCGTTGAAGGGATGAATGCTGACAAAATCGAAGATAAAGCGGAGCGATATAAGGAGGGGATCGCAAACTTGGCGAGATAAAGCATCGTTGAGGGACTGGCAGGCTTCTTTAATAAGTCCCGGGGTTGCTAGAGCCGAAGGGGGCCTAAAGCGCACAAATCGATTACCTTGATCGTCAATGGAGACGATTTCGTTATCGCCATCTTTCCAATGGCCTCCATACGAGATTGCCGTGTGCGCCATGAGGTCACGATGCAACTGCAGAATGACCGATGGCGTTACGGGAATGGAATCGTGTTGCTCGTGAATAAGCGACAACACATCTCGGTATCCAGCGATTTCTTCCTCTGCGCGGGAGCTTGGCTTGGCGGAATACGCCATGATCGCTTTGAGTCTTTTTTGGGTGGTAACAATTCCTTCAAGTCCGTTGGAGGATCGGGTGCTTTGGATCTTAGCCTCCTCCATTAGGGACGATAGAAGCTCGGGTTTGACTTGACTCAGAGCAAGCTGACGGCCTTTATGCTCGCGTATCGAGAGGAGGAGGTTGGTGATTGGAGTTGCTTCGAGTTCCGCTGGGACTGTGGTGTAATCGAACTGGCGCATGCGGCTCCTTTCGGTATCACGAACATACTTTCGATATCATAATATCATTAAATGATACCGAAAGTATGTTCGTGATACCGAAAACTAGAAACCATGGTTCATAACTGCTTGGAAAGTTCGGATTTGACTATCTTATTGTCTTGATCTGTAACAGGTAGACGGTCGAAAGTGGGCTACGTGTTACAGATTGAGATATTTCTGATCGGTCGTTCTGTTCGTCTAAATCTATAACAGTTAGGATTGAAAATCCCTGCTAGATGTTACAGATCGAGACAAACGGCCTGCTCGGGCCGAGCCAAAAAAATCGGCCGCATGCGAACCCGTGGAGGGATTCTCATGCGGCCGACAGGGGGGTATGCAGCGGAAACTAGGCCATGAGCAGGCCGGTCTCCGCGACGTTCTTGTACCAGTATGCGCTTGCCTTGGGATAACGTTTCTGGGTCTCAAAGTCGATGTAGAACAGGCCGTAGCGCTTGTTGTAGCCGTTGGTCCAGGAGAACTGATCCTGCAGCGACCACACAAAGTAGCCGTCGACGTTTACGCCGCCGTCAATCGCCTTGAGGATCCATGCGAGATGCTGACGCATATAGTCGATGCGAGGGGCGTCATCGATAAAGCCGTCCTCGAAGTCGTCCTTATAGCCCATGCCGTTCTCGGTGATGTAGATCTTTTTGTAGTTGGGGTAATCGTTCTTAATGCGGAGCAACAGGTCGTACAGGCCCTCGGGATAGATGATCCAGTCCCAATCGGTCGTGGGAACGCCTTCGCGCACGCATGCCTCGCCCACGCCCTTGAGGAACCAGCGCGAGGAGCCCTTGTCGCCGGTGCCATTGTGGTTGATGTCGTTTTCGCCCTCGGCGGCACGCAGAAACTGGCACTTGTAGGTGTTGACGCCCAGGCAATCGTTGTAGGGGAGCGCGGCGGTCAACGCGGCGATGTCCTCGTCGCGAACGTCGAGCTCGCCGCCGGCGATATGGGCCAGCTTGGTCGCAGCCTCCATGGTGTCGGCTGCATAGTGGCCGCGGAAGGTGGCGTCGAGTACCCAGCGGTTGTTGATGACGTCGGCCATGCGGGCGGCCTCGCAGTCGGCAGCGCTGTTGGGGTCGAGAGGATACTTGGGCTCCAGGTTCTGGACAATGCCGATCTCGCCCTCAAAGCCGCCCTCATGGAAGGCGACGACAGCCTTGGCGTGGGCCACCATCATGTTGTGCATGAGCTGGAAGGCCTTGTCCAGGCGGTACTTCTCGCCGTGCGGCCAGTTGCCGACGATAAAGCTGCCCTCGGCGGTTGCGGGAATCTCGTTAAACGTGAACCAGTGCTTGACCTCGGTGAACTCGGCAAAGCAGAACTTGGCGTACTCGACAAAAGCGTCGATCGTCGTGCGCGTCAGGAAGCCCTCGCCGTCGTCCTGGTAGAAGGCCTCGGGCGTATCGAAGTGATCGAGCGTGACATAGGGGATAACGCCGGCATTGTTGCAGGTGGCGAAAAGCTCGTGATAGAAAGCGACACCCTCGGGGTTAATCTCGCCGGTGCCGTTGGGGAAGATACGGCTCCAAGCGATGGAGACGCGAATACCGTTGATGCCGAAGCGCTGGCACAGGTCGATATCGACCGGGTACTTGTTGTAGAAATCGCTTGCGGGGTCGGGGGAGAAGCGACCCTGAGCTGCCAGGAAATCGTCCCAGGGCACTTTGCCCTTGCCGTGCGTACGGGTCTCGCCCTCAACTTGGTAAGCGGCGGTGGCGCCGCCAAACACAAAACCGTCGGGGAACTGTATGGGGTTGGTCATGAGTCATCCTTTCTGTGGGATACGAATAGGGAGAGGTGCCCGAACTGGGGATCCGGGCACCAACAGAGGGAGGAACTAGTCGAGGTTCTCGCGGAGCCACTTGATGGCGCCAGCGGGGTCGCGGGTAAGGTCGATATATTCCTTGCCGCGCGGGGCGAGCAGCTTAATGCCCAGGCGATCGGTGTCGGCCTTCATGTCGTTGTAGTAGCTACGGACCTGCGGGGCAAGCACGATAACGTCGTACTGATCCATGATGGCGGTGTGCTGGCCATAGGCGCCTGCGGAGGAAGCAATGTTCTCGCCGGTCTGTGCGGCGCCTTCTTTGATGGCGTTAGCGAGCATGGCGGAGGTGCCGGCGCCGGCGCACAGGACGAGGACCTTCAGGCCATCGACGTCCTTCTTAGCGGATGCGTCGGCGGCGGGCTCGGGCTGATCGGCGACAGGCTTGCTGTCGGTGGCGGCAACGGTTGTCTCGACGGAAGCGGTGGTCTGTTCGACAGCGGGCACAGAGGCGTTGGCGGCGATGGCAGCGGCACCATCGGACTCGAGACCCAGCTCGGCGGCGCGCTCGGCTTCCTGGTCACAGAGCAGCTTATCGTATGCCTTCAAGAACGGCAGGTAGATGATGGCGTCCAGCAAGATGATGATCGCGACAAACACCAGGGCGATAAGCTGGAAGTTCGTGGTGATGAAGATGCCGATGGGGGCAGGGGTGGCCCAAGGCACCACGAAGGAGAAGCCGTTCATGCCCACGTTATCGATAAAGAACTTGGCAACACTCACGTTGACGCAGCCGGCGGCAACAAAGGGGATGAGCATGTAGGGGTTAAGAATCATCGGCGCGCCAAAGAGCAGCGGTTCGTTGACGGCGAAGGCAACAGGAACAATCGAGGCCTTACCGACGGCTTTGAGCTGCTTGGACTTCATAAAGAGAATCAGCAGAAGCGGCACGATGAACGTGGCACCGGTGCCGCCGAACTCACCCACGAGCGACATGTTAAAGGTGAGGG
>URNK01000081.1 GCA_900549195.1 uncultured Collinsella sp. | reverse complement strand
GCCGCCTTGGCCTAGGGGTGTACCGCGACATGCGCATCCTCAATATCTCGGCACAAAAACCAGATAGCACCGGCAGCGGCACCTACCTTGCCGCGCTCGTGCGAGAGCAGATCGAGAGGGGGCATCGCGCCGCCGTGCTTTGCGGCGCGGCACCGGGTGATACCCAAGGCGAGCTGGACCGGCGTGCTGCCGTGTTTGCCGTACCGTTTGAGTCGCCCGAGCTGCCGTTTCCCATCTGCGGTATGTCCGATGTCATGCCCTATCCCTCCACGCGCTATCGTGACCTGACGCCTTGGATGCTCAAGGCATTTGAGCGGGCATTTGTTGCTGCAATCGATCGGGCGGTGGCTGAGTTTCGGCCCGATCTGGTGCTCTGCCATCACCTGTATCTGGTGACCGCATTGGCGCGCGAGTGCGTCCGGGGCGTGCCGGTTGTTGCCGTGTGCCATTCGACCGACCTGCGCCAGCTGCGTTCGCATGCGCTCGAGCGCGATCGCATCGTACGTGCGGTTCGTCGGCTCGATGCCGTCTTTGCGCTCCATGCTGAGCAGGCTGAGCAGATTGGCCTGGTGTGCGGCGTCGATACCGATCGCATCCACGTGATTGGGACGGGCTACGACCATCGCGTCTTCTGCCGCGACGCAAGCGTGGCGAGGCGGCCGGGATCGCTTGTGTACGTGGGCAAGATTTGCTTTAAAAAGGGCGTCGAGTCGCTGGTTCGAGCCATGTCATTGCCGATTGACGATGGCGTCCGCCCATCTGGCTTGGTACTTGTGGGCGGCCGCGGGGACGATGCCGAGTGCGCGCGTATCGAGCGCTTGGCCGCGGCCTCGGATGTGCCGGTGACGCTGGCGGGCCGCCTGGATAGCGATGAGCTCGTGCGTGCCTACCGCAGTTCCGACGTCTTTGTGCTGCCTTCGTTTTACGAGGGTCTGCCGCTCGTGACGATCGAGGCCCTCGCGTGCGGCTGCAAAGTTGTGGCGACCGATTTGCCCGGCGTTCGTCCCTGGATGGAGGCGATGCTTCCCGGTGCTCCCGTGACGTGGGTGGCGTCGCCGCGTATGACGGATGTCGACACGCCCGTGGCGGCCGACCTTCCGTTGTTTGAGCGCGCGCTGGCAGATGCTATCGCGCAGGCGCTTACGGCGCCGCCTTCGACGTTCGAGCCGTCGGCGGTCTCTTGGGAAGCGTGCCTGGGGCGTATACTTAAAGTCGTTGATTTGTTGGAAGGGGGTTCGTATGGCTAAAGACACCGTGAGACTCACGTCCATGACGGCCGCGAGCGGTTGAGCCGCTAAGTTGGCCCCCGGAGCCCTCGCCCAGGTCCTGGGCGATTTACCCAATGTGCATAACGACAACTTGCTCGTGGGGTTCGATACCTCCGACGATGCGAGCGTCTTCCGCGTAGGGGAGAACCTTGGCCTCGTGCAGTCCATCGACTTCTTCCCGCCGATGGTCGACGACCCGTTCCTGTTTGGCCAGATTGCCGCGGCCAACTCGCTGTCAGACATCTACGCCATGGGCGGGCGGCCGAGCCATGCCATGAACCTGCTGTGCATCCCGAGCTGCCTGGGCGTTGAGGTTGCCGGTGAAATTCTGGCGGGCGGCGCCGACAAGTGCGTCGAGGCCGGCTGCTCCATCGCGGGCGGCCATACCATCAACGACGACGAGCCCAAGTACGGCCTGTCTGTGAGCGGCTTTGTCGCGCTCGACCGTATGCTCGCCAACAGCGGCGCGCGCGTGGGCGATGCGTTGCTGCTGACCAAGGCGATCGGCTCGGGCATCATCACCACGGCCATTAAGGGTGAGCTCATCGAGCGGGATGAGGCCGCAGCCATGTTTGACTCGATGCGCACCCTCAACGAGGCCCCGATTCGTCTGGCCGAGGGACTCGAGCTTCACGGCTGCACCGACATTACGGGCTTTGGCCTGATCGGGCATGCGTGCGAGATGGCCGAGGGCTCGGGCGTGCAAATCGAGCTCGCGTCGGGGGCGGTGCCGCTCTTTGACCAGGTGCTCGACATGGCGCGTCTGGGCATTATCCCCGCGGGCTCCTACCGCAACCAGGACTTCTTTGGCCCGCGCGTGGCTGCCGACGAGGACCTGGAGCCGGGCATGCTGGATGCGCTGTACGATCCGCAGACCTCTGGCGGCCTACTCATCGCGGCGCCTGCTTCCGATGTGGATGAGCTTGCGCGCCGCCTGGATGCCGAGGGGCGCGTTTCCGCCACAATCGGCCGCGTGTGCGAGCCGGTGCCGGGCGGTCCTGCCGTTCGCGTTGTCCGTTAACGATACGTTTATTGAACTATGCACCGTTCTAAAACGATTTATTCGAAAGGAAAAACTATGTCTACCAAAATTGAAGTCAATGCCATGGGCGATGCCTGCCCGCTGCCCGTCGTCAAGACGCTCAAAGCCCTGAAGCAGCTTGATGGCGAGGGCACAGTCGTGACCTCGGTCGATAACGAGACCGCCGTCAAGAACATCTCCAAGATGGCGCAGGAGAAGGGCTGCACGGCCTCGGTCGAGAAGATTTCGGACGCCGAGTGGCACGTGACCGTGGCGACCTCTGGCGCCGTTGCCGTGGCTGATCCCGAGCAGGATGGCGCTGCCTTCTGCGATGCCAGCGCCGGCAAGGGCAAGCTCGTCATTTCCGTCTACACCGACTGCATGGGCCGCGGCGACGACGAGCTGGGCCACAAGCTCATGAAGGCCTTTATCTTTGCCGTGACGCAACAGGAAGAGCTGCCCGCGATCATGCTGTTCTACAACGGCGGTGCCAAGCTCACCGTCGAGGGCTCGCCGGTGCTCGATGACCTGAAGGGCCTGGCGGAGCAGGGTGTCGAGATTCTCACCTGCGGCACCTGCCTCGATCACTTTGGCATTAAAGACCAGCTCGCGGTGGGCGAGGTCACCAACATGTACGTGATCGTGGAGAAGATGGAGCAGGCCGTGCGCGTCGTGCGTCCGTAGCGTATTGGTTGGAGTTGCCATGAGGGAGAAGCGCCCGGCGCTTGTCATCACGTTTCCCACCACGGCGGCCGCCATGGGTTGCGAGTCCCTGTGCATCGAGCGCGGCCTTCCCGGGCGAACGATTCCCGTGCCCGGGGAGGTCGCTGCCGGCTGCGGTTTGGCGTGGAAGGCGTTGCCTGCCGATGAGGAACTGCTGCGCGGCGAACTCGCCGAGGCGGGTGTTCCCACCGAGGGCTATACCGTGATCGATATGTGGGAGGTCGTGCGATGATCTATCTGGATAACGCGGCGACGACCATGCACAAGCCGCAGACGGTCATCGATGCCGTGACGCAGGCGATGTGTTCACTCGGCAATGCCGGGCGCGGCGCCACGTCGGGTGCCCTCGATGCTGCTCGTACGATTCACGCTTGCCGTGTCAAGCTCGCGCGCCTTTTGGGTTGCCCGAGGGCGGACCATGTGTGCTTTACGCCCAACTCTACGGCGGCGCTCAACACCGCCATCAACGGGGTGGTGCGCCCCGGCGACCGCGTGGTCACAACGGTGCTCGAGCACAACTCCGTGCTACGTCCGCTCAATCGCTTGGCGACGGAGCAGGGTGTGACGGTTGAGCATGCGGGTTGCGATGCGAGCGGCGTGCTCGACTACGACGAGCTCGAGCGGTTGGTCACGCCGGGCACGCGTGCTGTGGTGGTGACGCACGCCTCCAATGTGACCGGCAACGCGGTCGACATTGCGCGCGTGACGGCCATGGCCCATGCGGCCGGTGCGCTGGTGATCGTTGACGCCTCTCAGTCTGCCGGCACGGCGCATATCGATATGCACGCCATGGGGCTCGATGTTGTGTGCTTTACCGGCCACAAAGGGCTCATGGGACCTCAAGGCACCGGCGGCCTGGCCGTGGCGGATGGCGTTGACGTGGCTCCGTGGGCCATGGGCGGCACCGGCGTGCACAGCTTCGATGCGCTGCAGCCGCTTGAGTGGCCCACGCGCCTCGAGGCGGGCACGCTCAACGGCCACGGCATCGCGGGCCTTTCTGCCGGTCTCGACTTTATCGAGGCGCAAGGCGGGGTCGAGGCGATCGCGACGCATGAGCGAGCGCTGGCTGAGCGCTTTCTCGCTGGCGTGCGCGAGATTCCGGGGATTAAGCTCTACGGTGCGTTTGACCAGCCGACGCGCTCTGCGATTGTGTCGCTCAACGTGGGTGATATCGACTCTGCCGAGATCTCGGACGCGCTCATGCAAGGGTGGGGGATTGCGACGCGCCCCGGTGCCCATTGCGCTCCGCTCATGCACCGCGCGCTGGGGACCGAGCGCCAGGGCGTCGTCCGCTTCTCGTTTGGGTATTTCAACACGGACGAGGAAGTCGACACTGCGATTGACGCTTTGCGCGATTTAGCCTGCTAGAGCGTATATACTTGCGGGACGGGTCTTTTGCCCGTCCCGTTTTTGTTTCGACCCGAAAGGTGTGCCTATGGCCTCATCCGCACCGCGCGGTCTGCGCTCCGACCATGTCGTTACCGTCGGCATCGCCCTGTTCTCGATGCTCTTTGGCGCCGGCAACCTCATCATTCCGCCGTTGCTGGCGCTCCAGGCCGGCACGGCCACACCGCTTGCCATGGTTGGCTTTTTGATTGCCGCCATCGGCCTGCCCGTCATGGGCTTTATCGCCGTGGCGCTTGCCGGCACGGCCCGCGAGCTGGCCGGCCGCGTGCATCCCAAGTTTGGCGAGTTCTTTGTCGCGGCAGTATATCTGGCCATCGGCCCGTGCCTTGCCATTCCGCGTACGAGCTCCACGGCCTTTGAGATGCTGGTACCGTTGCTGCCCGAGGGTGTTTCGCTCGGCACGGCACGTCTGGTGTTTGCCATCGGGTTCTTCGTAGTCGCGTTTGTGCTCACGCTGCGCCCGGGTGTCATCACGCGCGTGCTCGGCCGCATTACGGGCCCCGCGCTCATTGCGCTCATCGTGTTGGTCGTGGGTGCCGCCGTGGTCTCGCCACTGGGACCGGCTGCCGCGCCTCAGGCTCCCTACGATGCAGGCGCCGCCGTGCAGGGCTTTTTGACTGGCTATCAGACCATGGACCTGCTCGCGTCGCTCGCCTTCGGCATCATCATCGCCGAGACCATCCATGAGCTGGGTGTTACCGATGACAAGCGTGTGGCCTTCGAGATCTCGCGTTCGGGTGTGATCGCCGGCGTGCTCATGGCCATCATCTATTGCGGCTTGGCCCTTGCCGGTATGCAGCTCGGCACCGTGATGCCCGACGCCACCAACGGCGCTGCAATCCTTGCTCGCTCGGCCTCCATGCACTTTGGCCTTGCCGGCACGGTTGTGGTATTTGCGATTTTCTTCCTCGCCTGCATGAACGTGTGCATCGGCCTCATTAGCTGCTGCGCGCGCTATTTCTGTGAGACGTACGTGGTTGAAGGGGGAGCGGAGGTCTCCGAGGAGGCCATGCGCCGCCCCTTCGCGATCCTCGCCTTTGTGTTCGCGTCGTTTTCGTGCGTGCTTTCCAACGTGGGCCTCGATGTGATCCTTATGTTCTCGGTGCCCATGCTCAACGCCTTGTATCCCGTCGCCATCGTGCTGGTCCTCATGGGTTTGGTGCACGGTTTTTGCGACGCGCATCCGCAGGTGTGGGTGTGGGTCGGCGGCGTGGTCGCCGTGCAGAGCGTGATCACCTCGGTCCGCGATGCGTTCTTTGCGGGCGCGTGGCTGCCGTTTGATGTTCTGCCGCTGGCGGATATCGGTGCCGCGTGGGCGCCGGTTGCCGTGGTTGCCTTTGTGATCGGCCTGCTCCATAGTCGTTTTGTTGCACATTCGAGGAGCTAAGGCATCAATGCTTGCACAGGCGGGGAGTCTCCCCTATAATTTCCTTCGCTTTGGGACACGCAAGGTTTAGACCTTAGCTGCTCAACACCTTCGGGACGTGGCGCAGTTTGGTAGCGCGCCTGCTTTGGGAGCAGGATGTCGCAGGTTCAAATCCTGTCAGCCCGACCGGAGCCCTTGGAAACATTAGGTTTTCAAGGGCTTATTTTTCCGTCGAAAACAATCTGCATACAAATGCACACAAACGCCGCGGGATCTCCATGCCAGATTCACACGAGTTCGCGCTCGCGGAGGGCTCCGATCGCGTAGGCCACGTCGTCCAATCGTTCCGGCCAGAGCGCCGTGTAGGTGTTCAATGTGATGCTGGGAGAGGAGTGGCCGAGCTGCATCTGCAGGGTCTTCGCGTCCGCGCCCTGGGCGATCGCGAAGCTCGCGTATGTGTGGCGCAGACTGTGTATGGTCACGCCCTCGTCCTCCATGCCGGCCGCTTTGACGGCCTTGTTCCATATCCTTGTCCGCCACGCGTTCGTCCAGACGTTCCCGCCACGGGTGGCACGGAACAGCCAGTCGTCATCACCCATGCCATCCATCTGCGCCTTGATCTGCGGCATGAGGAACCGTGGTATCGCGATGTTGCGGGCCTTTCCGTTCTTCGGGGTGCCGAGCATGCTACCGCCGTGCCCGTCGTCAGTCCATGTGCGGCCTATCCTGGCGCGCCGCTTGGCCGCGTCCACGTCACCGACCTTAAGGGCAAGCGATTCGCCTATGCGGCATCCCGTATAGGCCTGCCATCTGACCAGCAGACCGTCCACCGGCTTCCCGATCTTCTCCGCCTCGTCCGCGAGCAACTCGACCTCGCGGACCGAGAGGAACACCATGTCGTCGTCGTCGGAGGCGATCTTCGGCACGGTGACCCTGTCCACAGGATTCTCACCGATCCACCCGTTCGAGACGGCGTAGTCAAAGATGCCTTTGAGGACGAATTCCATGCTGGTTCCTTCAATGGCGCCGGTGGTGATTGCGGTGCTGGCCGCTGTTGACCATCCTATCGTCGCCAGTGGGCCGCCGCCTGAATAATTCCGAATGGAAACGCGGTCCCGGGCTGCGCTAATCGCCGTTTGAGGTGTGAAATCGGGATTAGTGTGGGCGAAATTGGTGGTATCTACATTTCGAGGGGTTGATCTGATGGATCAGGAACATCTATCTGCATTTCAGGGGGTTGCCCAAACGCGATATCCGAAGTATTAAGCGCTTTTTGCTGCTGGGATTGCACGGTTTTGGGAGCGTTCATACTTGGCTGGCACCCCCTCGAAACGTAGATAGATGTCCGGCGAGACCGAAATCAACCCCTCGAAACGTAGATACGGTTCAATGACGATGTGATTCCGGGCTTTTCGCCCATGACCGGGGGAGAGAAGATGGCGAATCGCGCCGGAAAGGGGTCGTGCCCGAACCGTGATGCCCCGTCATGACTGCAACATGGTGGTGCCGCCGTCCCTGACGAGCAGTGATTGACGGTCAGTGAGCGCGCGTAGGTCGAGCTCCGTGGAATACCGTTCGACGATGAGCCGTGCCGCCTGACCCATCGTGGGATTGCCCAGATGCGGCACCACGTGGAAATCCGTCAGACCGAGTCCTTTGTAGTCGCGCAGACCCGGGGCGCGATCCGTGCGGTCCATGATGGAGCAGTAGCCGATGTCCGGCGACATGATGACCTGTCTCTTATACACATCTGACGCTGCCGACGACTCCTTACGTGTAGA